>CAZLYS010000399.1:0-5085 GCA_964563415.1 uncultured Halomicronema sp. | reverse complement strand
AACATCAAATAATGCTGCAGCGGATTGCAGCCGACCGAAGTCACCCGCCTGGCCGCCGGATTCGGCGTAAAACGGGGTTTGATCCAGCACAACCAGTGCTTCGCTACCCGCAGGCAAACGCTCTACCGCTTCACCTTCTACGAAGATAGCTTGCACCGTCGCTTTATTGCTTAACGTTTCATAGCCGCTAAACACCGTGTCACTTGCCGCAGTGGCGGAGAAGTCGAGCTTTTGAGCCGCGCCGCTTTTAAACTGGCTGGCGGCCTTCGCCTGGGCGCGTTGTTGCGCCATAGCATCGTTATAGCCATCTTCGTCTACCGTCATATCGCGCTCGCGGGCGATATCGGCGGTCAGATCTAACGGAAACCCATAGGTATCGTAAAGCTTGAATGCCGTCTCGCCGGGAATCACATTGTCTTTTAACTGGGCAAGATCCTGTTCAAGAATCTTCATGCCCTGTTCCAGCGTTACGGCAAACTGTTCTTCTTCGTTTTTGAGCGCCTTTTCAATTCGACTGCGCTCGCTATTGAGTTCGGGATAAGCCTCACCCATCACTTCGGCCAGTGGCTCGACCAACTGCGAGAAAAACAGCCCCCTGGCACCGAGTTTATTGCCGTGACGAACTGCGCGTCGAATAATGCGCCGCAGCACATAGCCCCGGCCTTCGTTGGATGGCATCACACCATCGGCAACCAGAAAGGCGCAGGAGCGAATATGATCGGCGATGACGCGCAGTGAACTCTGCCCTTCATCGCGAATACCCAACACCTTAGCAGCGGCGGCCAGCAAATGCTGGAACAGATCAATCTCGTAATTGCTATGCACGCCCTGCATCACCGCAGCGATACGCTCCAGCCCCATGCCGGTATCGACCGAAGGTTTAGGCAGTGGTGCCATCGAACCATCTTCGGCGCGATTAAACTGCATAAAGACGATATTCCAGATTTCGATGTAGCGATCGCCATCTTCTTCGGGCGTTCCGGGCAAACCGCCTTCGATATGTTCACCGTGATCGTAGAAAATTTCTGTGCAGGGGCCGCAAGGGCCAGTGTCGCCCATCGACCAGAAGTTATCGGATGCGTAGCGTGCACCCTTGTTGTCGCCAATACGGATGATGCGATCCTGTGACAGACCCACGGTCTTGTGCCAGATATCAGCGGCTTCATCGTCTTCTTCGTAGACGGTCACCCAGAGTTTTTCAACCGGAATCGCCAGCGTGTCGGTCAGGAACTGCCAGGCAAAGGGAATGGCCTCGGCTTTAAAATAATCGCCAAAGCTAAAATTGCCGAGCATTTCAAAAAAGGTGTGGTGCCGTGCTGTGCGACCCACATTCTCAATATCGTTGGTGCGAATGCATTTTTGCGATGTGGTGGCGCGATCGACTTCGGCTTGGCGCTGACCCAAAAAGATCGGTTTGAACTGCAACATGCCCGCGATCGTCAGCAGCACGGTCGGATCTTCGGGAACCAGCGACGCACTCGGCAAAATTTTGTGCTGCCGTTCAGCATAAAACTCTAAAAAGGTTTTGCGAATGTCTGCTCCACGGGTCACTACTGACTGAGACTGAGAGGTATGCATAGGACGATGGGCAATTCTGACGCCAACAAATTTTGATCACGATTTCTCTATTGTGAGGGATGTTAGCCGATCTCGTTGCGAAAGCCCAAACAAACTCGGGGAAGTTATGTCGCGAGCCATCCTCAAACCTATTTTCCAGGTTGGTGGCCATTCCTATTGATGGTGAATGCAGTATCTACCCCCAGAAGGCTATGGACTGGTCTGGCTCCTCAATTGAGGGTGAAAGTGGCCAGTAAAACGTGGTGTAAATTTGCGAGTCCTGAATGATGAGCTGAAGGGCCGTGGGGATAAGGGGAAAAGAAACTGAAAGGAGGGATGACTAAGGCCTGGCAGAAGTCATGGTTCGGTGTCCAGTTACAGATTTTCTCCTGCTGAGGATCACGATTTGGGTTGTGAGTGCCTGACTGGGCAACCGGCGATCGCCGCTGTCGAAGAGACTCACTGTTCGGCATTTCTATCGTGGGCAGAAGTGCCGACCGCTTCCGACTGAAACCGCCTATTTGCGACCACTTGGCAAGAAATCTGTCCGTAACCCGTCAAGATTATCCGGGAATGCTACATATCAAGTTGAATATCTATGGAAATAGAGATGCTGCTGCGTCGTCCGGGTGACTGCTTTGTCCTCCTTTGCCCCTGTTTTGGAGAAACACAGCAACCACTGAGCCCTCCACCTAATCCCTGACGATTTTTGTTGCCCTCCCTACCCTTGTGCGTCCGCGTTTACAGTTGTGGTGAATGTCCATCAGCGATGATGATAGGACTGACGATTTCGGCTCCCTTATACTTGTCCTCGTTGATAGCACCACGTGTTGTTAATCCGCACAGGTCTACTTTCTTCCCTGTAATGAATGCATCGGTTTTAATCGTCGGGGATCCCGACTTTTCAGCATATCTCTGTGAACAAGTGCGGGGGCTAGCCGTGATGACATCTTGGCAAGTGCCGGATGTTGAGTCGGCGGCTGAACTCTTGGAATCGGAGATTCCTGACATTATCCTGTTTCAAGCAACTCAGACTGATAATTGGGAATTTTGCCAAGCATTGAAACAGCAGCGGCGGCTCATGTGGTGCTACACCATTTTGTTGGATGAGCGGCTCTGCCCTGATAACCATACGACTGAAGAAGCCCTACTCCGACAGGCTGGGCTGACGACCACAGCCCTAGAGACGGGGGCAGACGCCTATTTATGGATTCCTCGATCGCCAACAGCGTGTTCGGTTAACTCTCAAGAACATCTAAACCGTAGCTTGCAAGCTCACATTAGAAGTGCTTTTCGACGTAATCAGGCCTATCGAGAGCTGTCTCAGACCAATGATTTGCTCTCGGCGATCGCTCTGGTTGATCCGTTGACGCAATTGGGCAACCGTCGCGCCTTTGACTGGGAACTGCCGCGACAGATTCAAGTCACCCGTGATCAACAACATCCCTTGAGCCTCTTGATCATCGATATCGATTTCTTTAAGCGAGTCAATGATGAACATGGCCATTTAGTGGGTGACCAAGTGCTGAGAATGTTTGCCGATCGCTTGCGGCATCATATGCGCTTTTATGAAACGCCGTTTCGCTATGGTGGGGAAGAGTTTGTCGTGCTGCTGCAAAGTACGACGGCGACGGATGCCCAAAAACTTGGAGAGCGACTCCGGCGGCTGATTAACGATACGCCGTTTGTGATTAGTCACAATCTGGATCTGCCGCTGACCATCAGCGTGGGTGCCGCAACGTTAGCTGCCGATGATGATGAAAAAGGTGAGGACCTCATCAGACGGGCGGACGGTAATCTGTTGCAGGCTAAACGCACTGGTCGTAACCGGGTTATTACAGGGGCATAAGGGCTGAAATTTGGCAGCTTTCAGGTCTGTCGCTGCTGAGTCTTGGCACCAACCTTAAGAGCCGCAACATGGCGCACTCTCCAATCAGACAGAGCGGCCAGCCACGTGGCCAAACGGGATGATGGTGTCATCGGCGATCGCATAGGCCGTCGTGGCCCGACCCATCGAGACGGTATAACCGCCGGTGAAGTCTCCAAAAGCGGGCAAGGTTAAGCGATTGAGCGATGCTTCCCAGTAAAAACAAGGCAATCGCAGGCGATCGCCCTGGCCACCGACCTGCACACAAGGATGAATGTGACCACAAATATTGAGCCCTGCACTACCGGGCAGCGGCTCGTGACTGAGGACGATCGCGTCTAGGTCAATTGGTTGGGTGTAGCAAGTGAGGGAGAATTGGGATAGTTCTGCCGCCAGGGGACGATCGTGGTTACCCAGAATCAGGTGAGCCTCGAGCTGGGTAACCGCCAAAAACTTGAGCCACCCATCGATCACGTCATCCACCATGCCCGCTCGTGCATGAAAGAGGTCCCCCAGTATGAACAGTTGCTGGGCTTGAGTTCGCACCTGAGCCGCTTGTAGGCGTTGCAAAGTCGCCTGATTCACTTGACTGGGAATCGGAATGCCAAAGTGCTGAAAGGTCTCTGACTTACCAAGATGCACATCGGAGACGAGCAGCGCTGAGTGTGCGGGTAGATACACGGCCTTTTCGGGCAGCAGCGTTAGCGTTTGATTGTGGATGACGACCGTTTCCATGACTACCGAGTTCTTGACGTTTTTCACTGTGCCACAGTCATCGAAGTTTTGGTTCTGCCGAATACCGTTACAGTGATAAGCGCGATCGCCCCTTTTTCATGTATCCGTTATGGCCCAGACCATTCCTGTCTTAAACCTGCAAGATTTTGTACACGGCTCGATCGCCCAGCAACAGACATTTGTCGAGCAGCTAGGGCAGGCTTTGGCCGCGATCGGCTTTTTTGCGCTGACGGGGCATGGTATCGAGCCAGCCTTGATTCAATCGGCTTATGAAACTGCAGAAGCGGTCTTCACGTTACCGGATGCCGTTAAACAAAAATATGAACATCGGCTGCTCAACGGACAGCGAGGCTTCACGGCCTTTGGTCGTGAACATGCCAAAGACTCGCCCCATCCAGACCTCAAGGAATTTTGGCACATTGGGCCAGAGCAGACGCTGCCCGCTAATCTTTGGCCTGATGAAGTCCCGGCTTTTAAGATCACAATGCTAGATCTGTTTACGCAACTGGATCGCTGTGCTCAGGTGCTGCTCACGGCCTGTGCCCTCTATCTCGACTTGCCAAAAGCGTCGCTGGCCGAAGCGACCATCAATAGTCCGACTCTGCTACGAGTGCTGCACTACCCCCCTGTAGCCGCTGGGCTGCCTACTGCACAAGTGCGCGCGGCGGCGCACGAAGATATCAACCTCATCACGCTGCTGTGTGAGGCGACGGCCCCCGGTTTAGAACTGCTACAGGCTGACGGCACGTGGTTACCGATCGCGGCGATTCCTGGCCAACTCATTGTGGATACGGGAACGAAGAGTAATATTGTTTCGCCCATCCCATGCCTTGATCACGTTCATCGTACCGCGCAGGGGGTTCAGGCCCAAGTCTTCTGATTCCTTGTATGGGATCCTCCGGATTGTCTTGTTGTGAGATCCATCA
>CAZLYS010000398.1:0-5089 GCA_964563415.1 uncultured Halomicronema sp. | reverse complement strand
CTACCAATTATTCATTCATTCCTATATTTCCAAAAGTTTATTCACCCCCTTTTTGAAGCTATTCGCCCCTTATTTGAGTACCATTCAATAATAGATTGAAGGTTTGTTCAATAAAAATACCATAATTCGGTTCTAGGTTTTTCCAACCTGGGGATTGAATTGTCAAGCTGAAGAAGTAAGGAGGATTAAATGAGCATAATGTGCTCTGGGAGAATTGTATCCTGTACTTAAGGACTTTTCGATAAACAGATCCTCCGCTAATTATCACGTACCCAACAACCTTAAGCACGGAATGGATCGAAAGTCTAACAACGGATACACGCATAGAAACTCTTTATGGAAAAGAGTTTTACCCTCTTTACTAAGTCCTCTAGTCCTGATTTCATTGGCCTTTATCCCTAATTCTGAGAATGGGGATCACAAGTATGTCATAACACAAGTATCTACTCCGATTACATTATCAGAGATACACAAGCCAATCAAAGAGACAGCCTACTTCACTCCTCACTCACCACTGCAACTCTTTGGGAATGACCTGGATGGGATATCAGATGACATGGATCTGGACGATGATAATGATGGAATTACGGATGTCATTGAATGTGGAGAAGAGAATATGTGGATAGTGGACTCCACAGTAGCAAGTCTTTCCTTGCCAAATGTTGCACGACTGATTACCCATTCTGATACAGCTAATTTTTCCATTTCTACAGCTCTCGGAACCACCAATATTTCTGCATCTACTGTCTTGCCAGGAATTACTTTCCCAGAGAATATTAATGATACATACATCATAGATGTTGACAAACCTATTTCTGACCTAACCATATTCTTTGAGAGTATAGGACGAAATGGAACTGAGATCACCCGCATAGGTAATTTCTCCATCACCTTGGAAGATGGCACTCTTCTAAACAATCTGCCCATAATCATTAATCCTGGTTTTGCAGATTTTACCCCTAATCCTTCTACCAATGAGCTAGCTGAAGGAATCGTAGAAGCAGGTATAGAGTATATGCAGGATCCTACAGATAATTCTGGCGGTAATCAGGGATATGCCGTTCTGACTTTCCCCAGTCTGGAACCTGTGAGCCTTTACTCCAGGGGGATTAGAAGGATAAGCTTCCAGGTACTGGCAGGACCAGCATGGAGTGCTGGTTTTGGGTTAAGAGGAAAAGTACTAATAGACACAGACAGAGACAATACACTGGACTGCTATGACCTGGATTCAGATGGAGATGGATGTCCGGATGCCATAGAAGGAAGTGCTACCTTCAGCCTGAATGACCTCCAAGATGATGCGCTCACAGGCGGGGTAGATGCCATGGGTGTCCCTATTCTGGCTGGTGCTACAGGTCAGGGGATAGGACTAAGTAAGGATGCCGGTGCCATAGTCTGTTGTGATCCTGCTGTTTCTGCTTTTCCAGATACTGATGCAGATGGTATATCTGATGTATGTGATCAGGATGATGATAATGATGGAATTCTGGATGTAAATGAATGTGCCCCTAACGCGCTGATATTCTACACGGGCTTTGAAGCAGGAGAACCTCAAGCTACCTTCTGTGGGGGTAACCCAGACCTCATTCCGGCCTTCAATGTCAATAACATGTTTGAAGGGGCTGCGGGCATGGGGTTACATCCACAAATCAATAATGCTACCCTGCCATCTGAAACAGCCACCCTGGACTTAGGGGCTACATTAGTAGAAGGGCAAACCATAGAAATAAGCCTGGCAACTGCTAATCAGGCTGGTACCATAGGATGGGGACCTACAGGACAAGGATATTTTCAGATTTATGGAGGAGGAGCTGCTTGTAGCCTGGAACAACTTCTGGGACAAACTACTGCCCGAACCATCAATGAAGGATGGCAGGAAGATGTGTTAAATACCATAGTCAATATTCCGCAGTTAACGCATATCACTCTTATTCCACTAGGCTATTCTCTCGACCCTAATGTAGATAAACCCTATATGACCCTGGATGCAGTTAGGCTGACAGTATTGGATTGTCAGGACATTGATGGGGACGGCATAGAGAACCATGTAGACCTGGACTCAGATGGGGATGGATGTCCTGACGTGATAGAGGGAGCCGCTAATTTTATGCTGCCTGATACGCAGGATGATATGCTTAGCAGTGGAGTAGATGGTGATGGCATACCTGTAGTGGCAGGGACCACAGGACAAGAGATAGGCCTAAGTCAGGATGCTGCCCTCATACTGTGTTGTGATCCACAGCTTTCAGGTTATCCAGACAGGGATGGAGATGGTATAGCGGATTTGTGTGATCAGGATAGTGATAATGATGGAATTACCAATGCTGATGAAGGGTTCTGCTCCAGCAGACTCTTGTATAGTTTCGAGTCTAATAATGCTGGATGGAATGATGATTTAGATAATGCGGGTAATAATTTGGTGCCTACCATTCATTCTGCTTCACCTACCACTCCTGGAGGTTGTCCTATGGCTAACATTCCCACAGGCCCAAGTGGAGGATTCATTTACCATGAAGATACTGGAGGGGGTACCACCTGGTTTGAAAGCCCTGGCAACTTGAATATAGATGCTTCTACTTCCCTGGGTGGGGAGCTGAGCTTTTATTGGATAAATGGAACTTATAATGGGCAGGGAGCACCTATTCATGGAGTAAGTGTGAACCTAAAAGGAGGGGGGAATACGCTTACCACAACTTATGATGTAACAGGCCTGGTGAATGCCGGCTGGCAGTTGATAAGACTTCCTATTACTGATGCTATATGGAGTGGGACAGCGGCGGAGCTAACTGCAGTGCTGGCTGATCTGGAGCAGATTGAAATTGGGGTAGAAACCATCAATGGAGGAGGACAGAGTTGTACAGAGGGGGAGTACTTTGGTATAGATGAAATTGCCATAGGGTGTACTTCGCCAGATACAGATGGGGATGGCTTGGCTGATTACCTGGACCTGGACTCAGACGCAGATGGATGCCCAGATGCCATAGAAGGTGGTGCCAACTTTATGTTGTCAGATATGGAGAATGGTGTGCTTACTGGCGGAATAGATGCGAGGGGAATACCCCTGGCAGCAGGGGCTGCAGGACAGGGCATAGGCGTAAGTCAGGATGCTAATACCGTTATCTGCTGTGATCCCGCTGCTTCAGGCTACCCGGATACGGATGGAGACGGTATAGCTAACAGATGTGATTTAGACGACGATAATGATGGAATTACCGATAGAAATGAGTGGAGCATGATCAGTTCTTCCATTTCCATTCAAGGAGGAAATACCTGGAACCTGGATTTGGATGATGCAGCAGTATGCGAACTGGTTATAGATATTCTCCACCTGGATAACAGTTTCTCTTTCTTTGTCAATGGGACGAGCCTAACTTCTTCAGAACTTCAATTTTGGGGAGCTGATATGTCTGTGGGATTTGCGGATGGAAGTAGGTACGGTGTAGGCGGAGTCCCCAGTATTTGGACCCTGGGACCGGCAGAACCTGAAACACCTAACGTGAGAATCATCATAGATGAGAATGGACAAGTATCTATGTTCGGTTCCAAAGTATTAAACGGACCCCTGTTTCCCCTTGTCTTAATCAATGGGAATACTTTTAACCTTCTACCTTTAAATGAAAATGGGACTAATAGTTTGTCTATCACTCAGATTGTAACAGGTCCCACTCGATTAGAAGGGATCATATCTGCCAGCAT
Organism: uncultured Halomicronema sp.; assembly: GCA_964563415.1. Taxonomy (GTDB): domain Bacteria; phylum Cyanobacteriota; class Cyanobacteriia; order Phormidesmidales; family Phormidesmidaceae; genus Halomicronema. Next base: position 1,393 of record CAZLYS010000398.1, on the reverse strand, counting down.
CTGCGGTGACACTAACGGAGATGGAATAGTCAATCACCTGGATGTGGATTCAGATGGGGATGGATGCCCAGATGCCATAGAAGGAGCTGCCAACTTTACCTTAATAGACCTACAGAAAAATGCTTTAGCTGGAGAAGTGGATGCAAATGGAATTCCAACCCTGGCGGGCACAGATGGACAGACGATAGGCCTAAGTCAGGACGCAAGCATGGTAATTTGCTGTGATGCTGTTGCTTCTGGATTCCCGGATGCCGACGGAGACGGGGTAGCAGACAGCTGTGATGGGGATGATGATAATGATGGAATAAGAGATACGACAGAATGCGGACCTGGTTCCATTCAATGGGCGGCTGCCTATACGCCTGCTGCCAACCCATATGAGGTGAGTTCGCAAGTAGGAGGAGTGGATATCATCTATACTTCTAATGTAGCCATAAACCTGGTGGGAGAATTGTATAATCATGGTCTTTTCCCAGATGAGTACGAAGTCCCCCTTACGAATCCCAGTATCCGTAAGGATGAGCTGAGTACAAATACCATTCATTTTTCCGAACCCGTTCAAAATCCTGTACTGGCGTTCTCTTCTTTGGGACAACCCCCTGTCCCGGTACCAGTGTCCTTTTCGGCAGAAGTAGAGGTTCTTTGGTCGCAAAATGTGGTCATTGAAAGCCCCACAAGGCTTATAGGTAGGGAGGGCTTTGCCATAGTTGAATTCACGGGAACATTTACGTCCATTTCCTTTTCAAATCTGGCAGAAGAGTTTTATGCTAATGTGGTGGTGGGAATCAGACCCTCTTCCTGTGATACTGACGGGGATGGAATTGCGAATTCACTTGATGAGGATTCTGATGGAGATGGTTGCTTTGATGTGGTAGAATCTGGAGGGATAGATGGAGATAATGATGGTGTCCTGGATGGAGATGGGTTTGATGCAGAAGGATTGATTACTGGGGGAATGGGTGGCTACGATGGGTCAACTGGAAATGAACTTATTCCCGTAGCTCTTACCATTAGCGCAGACCCCCAGGATATAGGAGTGGAAAGATGTCAGACAGCTACTTTCACAGTTGAAGCTTCTGCTCAAATGACTGATAGCTTTTCATTGGGTACCCCTGTGTATTTGATGGCAGGTAATGCAAATGATGGCATCAGCTATCAATGGTATCTGGGAGATCCTAATGCAGGTGGAGTGGCCTTGATGGATGATGCTATTTTTCAGGGCACACAAACAAATGAACTTCAAGTAACTAATGTAGGGGCAGCTCAGGGAAATCAATTTTGTGTGCAGGTGACCCATGAAAATAATGCGTGCGCAGAAGAAGTTAGCTGTGCCTTTGCCCTAATCATTGAATCTATACAGGAAATGGTTCAGGACAGCATCTGCGAGGGAGGA
>CAZLYS010000397.1:0-5090 GCA_964563415.1 uncultured Halomicronema sp. | reverse complement strand
TAGCCCACAATGGTAATGAGGTGTTAGATATAGTAAGATCGCTCCAGGAATTGGATGTAGTGGTGATGGACATTAACATGCCTGAGCTTGATGGTATTGAAACCACTAAAATGGTGAAGGAAAAACACCCGGAGATCTCCATTTTGATACTGACCATGTACAACCGCCAGGAATTTGTGAAAAACCTGCTTGCCTCAGGTATTGACGGTTACATCATGAAAAACTCCGGAAAAAAGGTGCTATTAGAAGCAATCAGGAGTTTGCACAGCGGAGAACCCTATTATGGTTCGGAGATTACCAAAACCATCATGAAGGGCTATCAGAAAAACAGAGTCTTCAACCTCGATGTTTTCAATGAATTGAGTGACCGGGAAAAAGATGTGATGCGCCTGATTGTGAAGGAGATGACTTCCACTGAAATTGCAGAAGCACTCTTCATAAGTACGCACACGGTAGATACCCACCGCAAGAATATCCTCTCCAAATTGAATGTAAAAAATGTGGCTGGTTTGGTCCGGTTTGCCCTTCAAACGGGCATAGTTAAAGACTTTGATTTGTAATCGCTGCGCCTTGAATACCCAAAGGTAGTGAGCCAGTTTTCGTGCTGATTCTTGAAATTCGACATAGTGTATCTTAAAATTCCACTATGCCTAAATACCGAACCAAAGATGATAAACCTACGCGAAAAGTACTGGGCATGGCTATCGCTACTGCTATTCTTTTGGTGCTTGGCTACCTTTTTTTAGACTTCGTTTCTTTCACAACCGGTTGGGTTCATGCCATTGCGGTTTTAGTAGTTTCCATCACAGCAGCCCTTATCAATTATTGGGTTGGCTATACCATCAGACCTGTGAAAAAAGATGGTGTGGATGAAGTCTTAAACAAGCATGCTGCGAAAAAGGGTCCCATTAAGTAAATACAGAAACCTTCAATTTACAGAATACCCATTTCTAGGTATTTAAGTCTACCATAACCAGTGATGCGGAGCTTTAGGGCAGAAGCTACCTTAGAGGCAAAAGAGTCTTGGTATGACATTCCCAATCCAGTCTATTCTATTACAGTCGCAAGTAAATATGCTAGATGGCTTGATTGCCATATTGATTGGCCTGGTCATACTCAGCATTATTACCGAGAAGCTGGGTACGCTTGTGCGGAGTTATCCGGTTCAAATGAGGTACTTGATATTTGGTCTCTCATTGTCATTACTATGGGTTTTATGGTATTCATCTGACGAATTATTTAAGGATAAAATATCAGGTTTTGAACATTTACCTATTTGGTATACACTTCCATTTGTAGTTGTTGTTTTAAGGTGGAAACCAAGAAAAGTAACAGCACTTGAAAGGTTGTCTGTTCAACTTTTGCATGATTTGAAGTCCCTTAAAAGCTTTAATGCGAATTGGCTATTAGAGCTCAAAGGAGGGCTTGACCCATTATTAAATTGGCTGTTTTGGACTGAAATCGATAGCGAAGATGATGAAGTAAAGGCCAAGAGTAAAACGACTCTTAATTTCATAAAGAGTGCTGTCTTCACATTGCTATCAATTTATATAATCAATCACATCTTCGCTGAGGGTAAGAATCTTCAAACAGATATCATCCAGGTTTCAGTTCTACATGGGGTCCTAATGTCTTTCTTGATTTTGTCTATTAGGGCGCTGTTATACAAGGACGTTTTTACAAATATCAAGAAAGGCGAAACCAAAGACATAAAAGCCAAAAAAGATGAAATCACTTTTCTGAGTCTGGTAATTGGCCTATTGGTAGCCTTTTGCTTTAAGGCCAGCATCATCAATATGTTCCAGCAGGCTTTTGATCCTTCAGCAAACTTTGAATTCCAATATGGTTGGGATGATAAGTTCTTCCTGTATTTTAAAAACGGCTACTTCCACTTTAGGGAGATTTCCATAGGCAAGTGGGACCTTCTCGGAATCGGCATCACGGGCTTCTTCCTGTCATTCGGATCTCAATTCTTCCATGATATCCTGGAAAACCTCCTTGAAATAAAAAACCTCAAGCGCAAGTTGAGTGATAAGGAAACCTATAAGGTCACCAGCATCAAGGAGTTGGACGAGCATTTGAAACTTCGTGAGTCCGACATGGTCAAATCAGTATATGATAAGCATTCCGATGACTTGATGAGTATTGATGGTGTAGTGAGTGTAACCATGGGGTCTTTCCAACAAGCTAATGAAGAAGTACGCGGTATTAAGATACTCGCTGTTAAAGATGTAGATGTCAACCCTGAAAAACTATTCTATGAATTGCCCAATGGCAATGCTCGATTGATTCCAATAAAAGTTGAACGGCTTGAAGACGGGGATGATTTCGAAGTTACAACCTCTATTTATCCTTCAGACTTGATTGAAAGGGAAAAACAAGCCTCAGAAGGCACCTATTGTCTTCCGGTTATCGATAAGTACTCCAAAGAAGAATATTTACTTACCTGTTACCATGTAGTAAAGCAAAATGGCCATGACTGGAGCAAGTTTGAAGATCCAGGGGATACAACTGCTGAGGTTTCAGTAAAGTTGTCTGGAAGCGGAACAGGCTCTGTAAGTGGTAGAATTCATAAAGGGAAGGTGGATAGCCGGGTTGATTCCGCTCTGGTAAAACTTGGAACCGATTCTCAATACATTCTTGAGTCTCAAAGTAACAAGCACAATATAAAAGTGACTTCTGCCAGGAGAGTATTCTCGCTCGATGATGACAGAACAAAGGTAAATGTCTATGGAGCTACCACAGATAAGTTGCGGAAAGGAATTATTACAGGAGTCGGTACTATCGCAGAGATCAAATATAGTGATGGCAGTCAATTCGAGCTTCGCGATCTATTTGAAATAGAGAAAAACGGTAAAACCATAGTACAAAAAGGAGACTCTGGAGCATTGGTTTTTACCAATGGAGGTGTAGCCCTTGGAATGATAGTGGCCACCAATTCTAAAAAAGCCCTGGCCATCCCAATCACAACAGTGTTCTCCGAAATGAAAGTCAAACCAAAATTTAATTGATATGAAAAAGTTCATGATTCTTTTTCTGCTATGTACTTCTATCGCTATACAGGCTCAGGAGGAAAAAGAGAAAAAACAAGACATGAAAATTACGCTGAACCTTGAGAATGGTCAGGTTAAAACTGAAAAATTTGATTTTAAGAACTGGAATAAAACCAAAGTGGAGTTGATTCTTAAGGATAATAAGATACTTAAGGAGTTAACCCTGGTTTCTGACCAAGCAGATAAACCACTTCCGTTTGACAAACTCAAGGACAAGGTTAAAACCAAAGTAGGTGCTCTGGAGATTACATGTTCTAAGGATTATAAGCCAGATGAGGACAAGGATGAAACCGTGACCATAATTATAATAGAAATAGTAGAAACTGCTGACGTTAAAGTAAAGGCCTTGGGGATAGTTGGAATGGATTTATGGCTTATTGGTGGGGCCACCAATTTCATTGTTAAGGATGAATCAAAAACTGAGAGTAAAAAAGAAACTAAAGAACAGAAAAAGGTCAATGCCAATGCTCAGGCACTGCTAAAATGTGATCTGGTGCTGTCAGGTGATGCTGAGACCTATTTTACACCAGAACTCAAAATGCCTGACGTGTTAGAAAAAGGCTTGTTTTCTGGCAAAAATGATTATTTAATTACTTTCGATTTTTCTACTGGAGAACCATCGTTATACTACTATAAGCTCAAGACATACAATACTCTTAGCCGGGAAAATAAAAAGGGTACTGACATCGATTTAGGAAATAAAAGACTCTATTATAAGAGAAAATTAAGGATCAACCCTCGGATTCAAAGTACCATTGGTATTCATGTTTTCGGATATCAGTCAGAATTTGATTCACTGACGTTTACGCACAAATTTGAATCTCGTAACCTTGAATTGAGAGATGAATTTGGGAAAATTCTCACGGGTATTGGAAAAACTGAGAGTATTGAAGATATGAAGGATAGTTCGGAAGAGCCTGAAAAGGCTCCGGAAGAAGAGGACTCATTTGATGCTGCCAATAAAAGCCCTGTTGAAACCGTGACGGCACAGTTGAAACTGACTCAGGCATTTTTTAAGACCATGAAGGGTGAGTTTCGCGATTTTTATAATCACATGATACGGCATAGTTATGGACAAAAACTGGCAAATGAGAGTGTGGATGAAATTAGCGCAAAATTGAAGTCATACTGTGATGTGTTGGGAGATGTTTCTCCGGATGATTTGGTAAAAGCCATGGATACTTATTTGGCCGACAAGAAATTTGAATTTGATGATGAAGAGGTGAAAATACTGAAAAAAAGCATAAAGGAATTGGTCAGAATGGCAATGAACAACTGGAAGAAGCTACAGGCATATACTGTGATGAAAATCCCGGCAATTCCAGTGACGAACGAAGATGAGTTGGTTATTGAAATGAGCTTTTTAAGGAGGAAAAAGGTTCTGTTTGAAAGGAAGTATGCTTTCTTAACCTCAAATGGTCTAAAAATAGACTTCAGTGCTGGCTTGGCATTAAATCGCTTGATTGACCATGAATTTGTGATTCAAAATGACATGATTGACCTGGATGGAGATGCCAGCACGGATCTTGAAGAGGCTAGTAGAATCATTCAAAAAGACCTGGGTAATTACACAATAGACCCAGGAGTTTTCGCGCATGTCTACTCTCGAACTGGGCGAAGAACCAATATCGGAGGAACGTCAGGTTTCGTTCTAAGTGAGGGAGGAGATGCATTAAAATACATGCTGGGTGCCAGTATCATCTTTGGTTATGAACAAAGGTGGATATTCTCTACCGGTAAAATCATGGGAAAAGTAAAGAGATTGGACAATTCATATGAAGACGCTTTTGAAAATTATGTAAGCAGTGAACGCTTGGCTTCCATTTCATCAAGTATTCCTACAGTTGACAGGTTTCAAAGTGCCTGGTTCTTTAGCCTAAGCTATAATCTGGGTGGAACAGTGTTGTCTAATTAACTTTCAATAAAGCTTAAAATAGGGTAGCACTTTGCTACCTTATTTTAAATGCTTTATTCAATCCACCTTCCTTACCAAATCCTTCAAATCCTCTTGCTGATAATACTCATACTCAATAGAGT
>CAZLYS010000396.1:0-5125 GCA_964563415.1 uncultured Halomicronema sp. | reverse complement strand
GGCGACATGTGGAGCGAGTACAGGAAGTGGTAGCCAATCCAGAGCGATATAGCCCCTTGCTGTTGAGTCGTGGACTCGGCGATCGCTTTCTGATCTGGGACGTCAGTCAGCCTGACGCCGAGCCCCAAGAAATCCGCCCAGAACGCCATGTCTTCTTTGGACTGACTTGGCGTTCCGGACAATCCGTCTCAGCCGCCTATGTGGGTAACCAACTATTGCTGCGTATGGCAGAGGGAACAACCTACCCTTTACCCTTTAATGAAGCCATCAGCATGTTCTGCTTCAGTCAAGCGGGACAGTATCTAGCAGCTTGGGAACGAAATCTGATCGATATTCGCAGATGCTCTGATCTGTCTCAGGTTGCCGTGTTGCCTTACAACGCTCTGCTGCAGTCAATGCAGATCAGTAACGATGGACATTGGTTGCTCACCGTCGGGCAGGAGTCTTCTGACAGCCTGCACACCGTAACGGTCTGGGACGTCAGCACTCAACAGGTATGCTGGCAACTAACCGCTAATCCAGTCGGAGCAATCCCCTCTGACAGAAGGCCCGCTATGAAGCTGAAGCACTGTCAAGGATTATCGACCGTTGAGCAAGCCTACTGGCAAAGTCAAGGTGTCACGTTATGAGGTTCAAGTGTCACAGTATTAAAGTGGGAATCACTTGAACAATCATTTTTGGTGAGAGCAGTGTTTTGTAATATGTTCATGTTACGCTTGTAGTACTTAGTGACTTAAAGGGCATGTCTACCAAAGCTCTAGAACAGTCTAAAGAAGTCGTTTATGACTATATTCGGGACTTAGCTCGGGACGTTTCCCCTGAGGACGCTCTAGCAGCATTTTATGATTTGCTGTGCGATCGCATTGCCGTCGAAAAGCCAGAAGTCATCTCCCATTTAGATTTGGTAATTCAGTCGAAGGGGTTCAAACAAGACCCGGGACTCCACTTTCTAAATCGGTCTTTCTACACCATTTGCAATCCCTGGCATCTTGATGCTGATATGATTGCCTATCTTGATCAGCTGGTTTCTCGGTTGAACCAGTTACCGGACAGGTCTGCTCACGATCCGCTGACCCGCTCGTTGCGGCGGCGACTGCACGACTTCAACCGAGGGGAGTATGGTGACTGCCTCCGGCGTCAAATGCGCTTGGGTATAGCCGATAGGCGCGATCGCGCTCAACGCCAGGAAGTGCTGGGCGATTACCTGGTGGATTATTTTTATCTGTACTGCGCCACCACCCGTACCCCCGATATCGAAGAACTAGAGCAACGGGTGTATGACGATCCACTACAAAGCGGATTAGGACGTAAGCAATCCAGAAAATTAGAGGACATATACCGGGCGATTAATCACTACCGCCGATTACGGCTACAGGGAGCCACCCATCTGAACAATCCTACTCGCTTGTCTATTCAAGCGTTTGAGCGAGGGTTATGGGAGTATTCGCCAAAACGTCAGGGTGGATTTTATCAGCGTGCCCGAGCCTTCAAAAATCAAACTCAACACCCTCATCGATATGAAAACTATCGTCCAGTTATCCAAGAGTATCTGGTAACTTCCATCGAGCATTTACCCTCTAGAAACCGAGACAAACTCCATCGAGATCTCTTTCGAGCGTTATCGACAATTGAGAGTCAGGCTTCTATGGCGATCGGTACGGTGATCAACCTCTTTACCCGGTTGCTGAATGCCGTCTTTCTGCCCGAATTCAACACCTCTAACATTTTGCGGCTGCGACGGCTGTTAGATACATCCGGTCCGGCCTCGATGACGGCGGTCTTGCTCAGCTTAGTGCTGGCTTGCCCAATGATTCGCTTCGAGCTGGAGAAGAAGCTAGGTTTCTTATACCGCTCCTTTGAGGACAGCAGCATCAAAGCCGTTCAATGGGTCGTGAATTTTTTGGAGCATGTCAACCTGGCCCTGGTAATGAACGCCAAGCAGCTCGGCTACTTCTCGTGGGTGGCTCAGTTGCCAATGCTAGATTCCATGTAGCACTCACCAAAAAAGCTAAGGGTAAAGCTTTTTGCAAAATTAAAGTATGACGCTCGCCAAAGATAGTCGCACTCATGGCTCAAAACTAGCCGACCGTCATTCAGCTCAAAGACGCCTGTAGGCTCTAGAACGGAATGACTTAGTTGCTCAACCGAGTCTTGGATTTGCTCTGCGATCGCTCCATCACTGCTCCGCACCTCACCTGTCGGAAACCCCGCGACCCATTCAGTCCCCGGTTGCTGCGGTAGTCCATCCGCCCCCGTCACCACAAAGGAACTGCCGGTGTCGTCAGCACGAGCAATGCAGCTCCCAGCAGTAAGGGTAGCCGTGTCAACGACTTCACCAGAAAGTTCGTTAAGGCTATTTTCGATAAAGCTCACATCAGGTACAGAAATGCTGCCAGAGGCGATGCTTCCTGTTGCGTTGATATCAACTCGATTATTTAAGTCAAATGGAGGTGGACTTCCTGGAATATAATTTTCGCCAAAAAAGGCAGGGGTGGCAAGGATGATATTGCCCCCACGACCGTCTCCGGCAAAGGCCAGGATATCACTGTCATCTAATGCGACAACCAAATCTGCCTCGATAGTAATATCACCTCCATTGCCACCGCCTTGCTCCGCAAATGTTTGGATATCAGAGTCACCACTCAAAAAGATACTACTTGACCGGAAAGTAATGAGTCCCCCCGAAGCATTCTGAGCGTTTGTCGCAATGGTTCCATCATTTAACCGAGATGTTTCAAGAATGTCTAAGGTAATATTTCCTGCATTACCTTGTCCAAGGGCATTAGACTGAATAACCGCGCCATCTTCTACTAATAATTGCCTAGCCAGAACAAGCAAATTTCCAGCTTCCCCTACAGCCCCTGAATTAATTGAATTAGTGATAAGGCTAGGAAGAATTACAGTAGAGGTTCCTTCCTGAGGTATAGACGCCGTCCCTGATAGGACAACAGAGTCTGCTGCGCGGATTAAGATATTGCCTGACTTACCGCTTCCGCCCTGCTCAATATCAGCAGCAATTCTGGCACCATTAGCAAGTCTAATATTCTGTGTATCGATGACAAGATCTGGAGCGATTCCTCGTCCACCTGGTTCAATTCGAGTTTGAATAGCACTGGGTTGTATACCCGTTCGGCCAGGAATAGCAGTTGTCCCCTCTAACAGAATGTTGCTCGCTGTAACATTCAATCTTCCGCCTTGTCCCTCACCAAAGATCGTGGCATTAGCTTGGCCACCATTTCTCAAAATAAGCTCTTCTGTCGTAACATTTAATTCACCTACGTTCCCGCTAGCGGGAGAGCCAACCCGACCACCTACTTGAGTAAATAAACCCGTATCAGTTGCAGTTCCTCCGTCAATTTCAATTACTTCTGAGGCTATCACTGTTAAGTCACCAGCATCGCCCTCACTAAAGGCTGCCGTTGCCAATTGTGCGCCATTTCCTACAAATAATTGGTTGACTGAAATGCTTAGATTTCCAGCATCACCTGTCCCTGTAGTGCTTGCGTTCAACACAGCTCTATTCGTTATTATCAAGTAACCAGTAGTAACAATTATGCTGCCTCCATTACCTTCTGAACCTGGCTCAACCGAAGTGAATGCACCATTGAAAGGCAGCTCACCCTCAGAAAACGCATCGCTGGAAAACAGCTCATCTGAAGTTATCCCATCAAAGCGAATACTATCCCTAACTGTAAGTACAACATCGCCCGCGTCTCCTGAACCGAACGTCACTGCGCTCAAGCCTGCTGCTCCCCCAGATACCTCTAAGGAATTTGCAATTAAGCTTATTTCACCGCCATTACCAGTAGAACCAGTACCAGCTTGACTAGTAATAGCACTACGCGTTTGCTGATCCGAGCTGATGCCAGTGCCAGTTACTAACACTCTGCCAGTAGCTTGAACAGTAACGTTGCCAGCATCACCTGAACCAGTAGTGTCGCTAATCACTAGCGAGCCACCGTTTACAAAAAGGTCAGTTGTGCTAATGCTGATATCACCGGCTATCCCAGGGGCAAAAATATTACTACTAAAAATTGTTGCTTGATCATCAAGTTCTATTGTTTGAGCACTCAGTTTAATATCACCGCTATTACCTTCACCCGGAAAGAAGCCTAATCCTGGTAAAAAACCGCTAATAGAAGAGAAAACGGCACTGGAATTTCCTGCCTGGGAACTTCTACCAGTTATCTCAATGCTGTTTTCTGCATTGAGATTGACATCGCCAACATCGCCAGCGCCAGCACCTGTTGTTGAAATAAAACTGCCGTTTGAAATTGCAATATCCTGAGCCTTGATCTCAGCATTTCCGCCGTTTGCGTTGCTAAGTGTTACGTTCCCAATCGCGCTGATTTCGTCCACTAAAACTAAGCCATCGGCATCAACAAGAACATCTCCAGCTGCACTGCTTTCCCCAAAGGGACTAGAAAGCGTTCCGGCAGTGACTGAGCTTCCATTAGCGACGAAAAAGTTGTTGGAGTAAATTTCAATATCGCCTCCTCCAAAAGCCGTAACAGTAATTATCGAGCCGTTGTCTAAAGCAACATCAGCCCGTTCCACTGTTGTTGGCATCGATAAAGTGCTATTTTCAGCATCCCAGAAAACTCGCCCCATTTCTGAAATGCTGGCAATATTAATTCGTCCACCCGCTGCCCGCAGTTGTACTCCATTTATTGAGACTTCGCCGCTAACTATAGATAAAGTTTCACCAAGCGGCATTGCTAAAGCAGCTCCAGCAACTACCGTAGCCCCTGGCTGAGTCAAGTCATCAAACCAGAATATAGAAGGGTTGACTTCCAGCAAGTTGTCGGAGGTGGGATCTGCTGCACTAAACCAACCGTCATCTCCTAACTGAATTGCGTCTGCTGTAGACAAATTAAGAGACCCCTGAATATCTAAAGCTGAACCCGGACCAAATAAAATGCCGTTGGGATTCAGGAAAAACAAGTCGGCGGGGCCATCAATGCCGAGGGTGCCGAAAATGTTGGAAGGTTCATTGCCAGTGACGCGGCTGAGGATATTTTCGATGCCGAGGGGATTGGCAAAATAGACTCGCTGCCCGGCATCAATGTTGAATTGTTCAAAGCTATGAAAGAGATTGCCGCCTCGCTCTACCCCACCTTCGATC
>CAZLYS010000395.1:0-5136 GCA_964563415.1 uncultured Halomicronema sp. | reverse complement strand
CCTGCTCAGCACTCGCCGTCTGTTTGACCGAGTAGGAAACAGACGGTGTTTTGGGAGGATTGCTGTCGCTGGCTTTAGCTGCTGCCGTAGCCGAGGGAATAAAGGCTGGTAAATCCAGTGAGGTCGATTTTGAGGTCATCGCAAATTTCCTGAACTCAGCGTGATTTCACCTTGATTCCGCTCAGACATCATTGATTAGCAACTCAGGGGGCAGATAAACGTAGAGGTTAGTTGATTCAGCTTGAGAACCGATGAGACAGAACAATGCCTTATGCCGCTTGCTAGCAATTAATCAATCAATGATCTCAGCATTTGATATTTGCCTTTCCGCAATCACACTTCGTTAAAGGGAATGACTTGGTTCAGCAAACATCGCTTATAAAAGGATGCAACAAAATGCTTGAAATGCAACAATTTTTTCTCAAGTTTCTGACAAAAGTTAGGACTCGAGATCCCTGATCGCAGTTCTTAGATCTCACAATGAGAACCAATATTCGAGCGAACTGGTCTTCGTGCGTAGGTCAATCGGCTGCTGTGGCCGTAGGCCAGTCCTCAAATGCTTATGCAGCCTAGGGCATGGCTTTTAATCAACGAGGATGACGGAGGATTGACAAACTTTGTGAAAGTCCATCAAATCAGGGCTTTTAGTCTGTCTCCTGAGAACAGGGATAACCCGCTAAAACCGCTGGCAGAATTGCTGGTTGGCACTCCTTGAGAGGCGTTGATCAATTAACGCTTAGGTGGCACGGCTGTGATGCTGACAGCTGAGACACTACAAAATAGAGCTAGACAGTATTCGCTTTGCATCGTTCATTTAGACTTTTGCTGTTCGATTGGCAGCGGTTCTTGAGCTGAGATAAACATCATGATTGCTCGATGGCTTCTTGTATCCAAACTGAAGTAGGTTTGAAAATTTTGGAGAACTTGCCCGGATTCTTTGAGAAAGCGTGAGAAGCTTGATCTAAAGCTACATTGGGCATAAGTTGCTGGGATTTCAGTGAGGTCATAGTCAGAGACATGATGTTTCGCCAACTTTTTAGACGCAATCAAAACATCGGTGTGAATATGTTGGCAGTTCCAGTGATGGTTGGGACGCTGACCATGGGGAGTGCAGCGATTGCGATCGCTGAGCCATTGGCTGAAATCTCGTTAGGCGATATGCCGCTGCGTAATCAAGAGCTCACAGCCGGGCCAGTCAGCGTTCGCATTTTAGAGTTGGATCCGATTAATTACGCAACTGACGAAATACGATATTTAGCCTACGAAGTGTATGTCGATGGGGAATTTCAGACCGAGGTGCGCCAAGAGGTGGACTTTATGTTCGCTGACTTTAGTCTGCAAAACCTTGATCCTGACGGGATCCCTGAAGTGATTTTTCACCGTTATACCGGTGGAGCTCATTGCTGCAGTATTTACACCATTTACTCAGCCCAAGGCGATCGCTTACATCGCACTATCACCTATCCCTTAGATGCAGCGGCGGCTGGCATCTTTGAAGACCTAGATGGTGACGGCTACAGCGAATTTCTCAGTGCTGACCAGCGATTTCTCTATGCCTTTGGTAGCTATGCCAGCTCCTGGCCGCCGATTGTCACCCTGACTTTTCGTAACGGTTCATTGATTGACACGACGCGTCAATTTCCTGAAGATATGCGGTCTAATGCTTACGGTATGTATGAGCAGACTCGCGAGTCCACACCAGCTGAACCCAAACTCGGGGCCAATAGTATCTTGGCAGGCTATGTCGCGCAGAAAATTCTCATGGATGAGTACGAGTCAGGATGGGACTACATGTTGGCTCACTATGATCCAACTGACACCTGGGGGCTGACAGAGTACAACTCCTCGGGGGAAGAAATTGGCACATTTGCTGACTTTCCAGTAGCCCTAGAGGCATTTTTGATGGATTTAGAATATTTGACGTTCAACGGTACTCCTAACCCCAATCTAGATCTCAGTCGCATTGTCGTTGAGCAAGAATCTCTCTTGTAGTTCAAACACAGGCTGCTATAACCTTAGCCAAACTGTTCTTCAATTTGGCGAACCGCCGTTTGAGCTGAATAGCTGACTCCTGCAGTGCCTTCACCAGGGTGGGTACAATCGCCAACTAGCCAGAGGTTAGGGATAGGAGTACGGTTGGCAAAGCCGAATGGGCCAAAGGTACTGACCCGCATACCTAAGCCACCAACAGCGCCGCGATCGCGAGCGGTAAAACGCTCAAACGTTCGCGGCGTGCCTGCTTCTACATGCACGATATGCTCCGGCCTGAGATCGAAGAATTGACCTAGACGGGCGATCGCGGTTGCCGTGTACTGTTGCTTGAGTGTGTCGTAATTATCGGCTTGATGCCACTGGTTGAGATCAGTAAACGAGGATGCAATGATGGTTGCCTTACCCTCTGGTGCTCGCCCATCGCCTGGACGACTCACTGAGACAAAGAGTGAATTATTCTCACCAATCGGGCCGTCATAGTCATATAAAAACTGTAGGTGAGGCGGACAGCCTGTCGGGATCGCCGCTTGGTCAACACCCAAATACACGACAAAAGCTCCCGAAGAGTCTTTGAGATTTTGTACACGCCGCCGATATCCTTGAGGTGCCTCATCACCTAACAGATGAACCAAGTTTTGTACGGTAACGTTGCCAACGACGATATCGGCAGTTTCTAGTCTGACTGTGTCCGTTTTATGATTACGCACAGTCACCCCTATTACCCGACCATGCTCTGTATGAACTTGTTCAACCGTATGGCGCATCATCAGTTTGCCGCCATCTCGCTCAAGGGCAGCAATTAAGCGATCGCTCAATACCTGCATGCTGCCTTCTAGGTGAAATAATCCTTGAGGCGCTTGAGAAAACCCTAATGCGGTGGCGGCATAGAGGAGCGCCGTTTCATCCGCGCCCACCTGAGAATAGAGTTTGAGCTGCATGTCCAAAAAGGTTTTGAGGCGGCGATCGCCAGCCAGACCAAGCGCTTTTAGCAACTGCCCCACCGTCGAGAATGTAAAGGGGGCCGTCACCAACGTATCGGGCCGCACTGCCGACGCCAATTGCCACAGATCCCACAGATTGCGAGGCGGCAACACCGGTTCTCGTCCTTGAAAGCGCCAACTAGCTTGGAAAAGCGTTCCGAGCAATTGCCAAAATTTTTCACTTCCCGGAAATTGCCGCTGCCGCTCAGCTCGCCAAGCCTGGGGATCACGCCAAACAGAAATCGGCTCGTCTTCTCCAGGCAAATACACCGCACAGGCCGGATCACACATCGCCGCCGCCGGCGAAGGCACATCCAACTCCTGGAAAATCTCATGGTGAATACCACCAGGTTCCAAACCCGCTACCTGAGTTGCTCCCACATCAAAGGTAAAGCCGCGACGCTTAAAGGTAGACGCACAACCACCAGGCATCATTGCCTGGTCGAACGCAATGACTGTATAACCCCGATGGGCCAATAAAGCAGCTGCAGTGAGCCCCCCAATGCCGGCACCAATTACCACCACCCGCCCATTTCGAGAACGCTCAGCAATCATGTTTACATTCTGTTACATCTTCTCGTAGTCTAGCTGTTCACGAGGACTGACATTGCAAAGTGACACGCTTAAGTTTGAAAAGTATTACCATTCATCTGTAAAACTTTGAGTTGGCTCTACCTGATGTCTAGTCAATGACGGCCTATCCCCAAAGCCCTACATTGACTACATGAACTCAGACAAGGCAGATCAACATTAAGGTGTCAATTTCGAAACTCAAAATTGACACCTTAATTCAAGCAGCATCTCATGTCTAAAAGACATGAGCCTTTGGACAATCTAGAAGGCTATCCAAACAGACTTTATGGCCTGCAACTACGTGGGACCTGCATTCGCTATTTTTTTAAGCCCCTGGGCAAACTACATGAAGGACGATTCTATTACGTTAATCAAGCTAACAGCCCAATCAGAAAAGTATGCAAAGTCCACCATGAAAGAATCCATAAAAATTATTTATCTTGCTGGATGGGGTAGAAGTGGCAGCACGCTTCTGGCTCGAATTCTAGGGCAAGTAGAAGGAGTTGAACACCTTGGTGAACTTCGCACTCTTTGGACTGACGGCTTTAAACCGAAGAGCCAGTGCGGTTGTGGCAAACCTACTCGTGAATGTGATGTTTGGGTATCTGTTCTAGCAGAAGCCTTTGGCGGTCTTGACCAGATTGACTTACCCTCGATGGTGCAGCTTCGCCGCCAGAGTGAGCCCCGGACATCAGAGCTTCTGAAGCTTAGTTGGTCCAGACAATATCGCAATGCTTTTCTAGAAAAATCTACGGAATATCGTCAGGTTCTAGAAAAACTCTACAGCAGTCTTCAAAAAGTTTGTGAAGCAGAGGCTATTGTAGATGACTCTCTACATCCTGGATATGCTTATACGCTTGCTCACACTCAAAATGTTGAAGTTTACTTAGTGCATTTAGTGCGCGATGTCAGAGGATGTGCTTATTCTTGGACAAAGCGTCATAAGAATGGGCTAGGTAGTTACTCTTTAAAAGATAGTATTCTTGGCTGGAATCTACGCAACTTCTCGACAGAATGGGCTACCAGTCAGAGTAAAATGCATTATATGCGTCTACGATATGAAGATCTAATTGACAATCCTGAAAAAGAAGTTAGATCCATTTTAGATTTTTCCCACATTGATTCAAACCACTTACCCTTTAAGTCCAAAAACGAAGTCTTTCTAGATATAACTCACAGCATTTTTGGCAATGACAATAGAAGCAAAGTAGGCTCAGTCTTATTAAGATCGGATGAAGTTTGGAAGGAAAAAATGTCCTATCTTGACCAGAGTAAAGCAAATCTAGTGTCCTGGCCTTTATTACTCAGATATGGTTACTACTAAAAGTTTACACTCTGACTCAGTAAGCAATTCAGATCACAAGAATTTCAATGATCTGGAAAAGATAATGTCATTTGCCTGAACAAAAGAGACAGTTCGGATCGCTTTTATTAGGGAGTGATAAGACTTACAGAGCCACTACTCTGAAAAACACTTATTTAAATAAAGTTACCCCATTTCAAAAGACTAGTTCAGCATTTCCATACCTTCCAGACTCAAAAATGCTGGACTAGCCTTTTTAGTTGAGTGGTGTTAAGGAGAATTCTTTTC
>CAZLYS010000394.1:0-5147 GCA_964563415.1 uncultured Halomicronema sp. | reverse complement strand
ACCTGGCTAGTCTCCCCTATCCTATCCCTCAAATCAAGCCTGACAAAGTACTAGCGCTCTTTGAATCAAGGAGAGGGATTCATCATCAGGATTAGGAGTTCTTATGTTTTCCTGGCAAAGCCATCATTGGAAAGCTGTAGGAAAGCAGGAAGAACACTCCATTCCATTGCTGAGCGCGATGTGTTTCCCTTCAAGAGCGTGGTCTCCATAAAACTGTGACCAAGCTGGAAAGACTACTGTAGATCAAATGAGTCGAGGAAAGACTCTGATTCCTCTGGTGTGCTCTCACCTTCAGGTACAACCACTAACACTTGGTAAAGTCGATTATCGACCAGATAAATACGCGAATTGATGGTGGCTGCCTGGTTTTGGTTAGCAGTAGCGTTGATGATCAGAGAGCGCCCAGGATTGCCCTCCAGGTCGATAACCTCCTCACTCACCAGAGTACCGCCCAGATTAGCCACAGCTCCATCGCGGCTGCTATCAAGCAAAACTTGAGGATCAGTCTGCTCAATAATTTCTGATGGATAATCAGAATAAGCAACCACGTAGGCAGTATCGTCGGTTTCTGCTGTAAAGGTATAAATGTCCACTGGCCCCACTGGGGTCTCAACCGATTGTTGTGTCTCTTCAAAGGGGGCAGGAGCTGCGATCGAAAATTGTCCTGTTTCAGAAGCAAATGCTTCAGGAGTAGGCGGGTTGCCGCCGTTACAGGCTGTGAGCATCAGGGCACTCACAATTAGCCACTGAGAATGTCGATATTTCATCACACCTACAAAGATTGAAAATTTGACGAATGCATGGATAAAGCAGCGCGATCCAAGCCGAATCATTCAAACTCAGAGAAAGCATCGCTGTCTTCCAATGCTTGCAGCTCATCAAGGTTGCCATCTAACTCATATCGCAAATCTTCAAGAGACTGCTTACGACTCCGGCGAGATACCCGACGATACTTCTTAGCTTGTAGACGAGGCTCCTTTTGAACTTGACCATCATTCGCAATCTTAAGCTTAAAAGCCTCATCCGGCGTAGCAGAATCTTGTACAGCTTGAGCTTGAGTCTCGCATTCTGCTAGCAATTGGCGATAAATATCGTAGCGTTCCCAGTTCTGGGAAACTGCACAACCCGGTTCTCCTCGATGTAAACAATCTGCAAACTGACACTGTTGCTCAACCAACTGGGCGCGAATTTCTGGAAAACAGGCGCCAAGCTGTTGGGGAAGGCACGTGATATTCGGTTGGTTAAAACCTGGGGTATCTGCCAGCAACCCGCCTTGGGGAAGGTCAAATAGCTCAACATGACGAGTTGTGTGTCGCCCTCTACCAAGTTTGCCTGAGACGGCACTGACGCGGAGCTGAGCTGCTGGAATCAGGGTGTTAATGAGGCTAGATTTGCCCACCCCCGAGGGTCCCGAAATCACAGTAATTCGATCTCGCAAGATACTACTTAGGGTCACTAAACCTAGTTCTTCTCGTACGCTAACGAGCTGTGGCTGATATCCCCAACAGGTCAGCCGCTGTTGCCAATTTGTTTGGGTCTTGGCAACAACTAAATCACATTTGTTCAAACAGAGGTTAATCGCCAAACCAGTCAGTTCTGCTTTGACCAAAAATCGCGTCAGTTGATGACAATCTAAATCCGGCTCCGCGATCGCAAACACCAACATGATTTGGTCAGCATTGGCAACCGGAGGGCGATCTAACTGGGTAGACCGCGGGAGCACTGAGGCAATCGCCCCTCGCTGACCAGCCCAATCAGGCTCTTCTACCTGCACGCGATCGCCTACCATCACTTGTTGCCCGACTTTTTTGAGTCGAGCCCGACGAGTACAGAGCAATCGTGAGGCAGGTAATTGCCTTTGGTCAAAAATATCGGCCTGAAATTGTACCAGGTAATAATTAGCCTGTACCGCAATCACCGTGCCCAACAGCTCGCCGCCTGTCAAGGCTGGGAAATCAGCAGTAGAAGACGTCATAAAATCACGACCGTATGTTGCGTACCTGTAAGGCATAGTAACGGTCTTTTTCGAGCAACTGCTCAATGATATAGCCATCCATTTTGAGGCTATCGGGCACTTGAGCGACAGGTTCACCGCCATCAATCCACACTTCTAGCAGAGCACCTTCTGACATCTGCTGTAATTGCAGCTTAGTGCGGACAAAGTTAATTGGGCAGGGGGTACCTCGCAGGTCTAGCTGGTAATCTGGTGTCGCTGCAGTTGAATTGGGTCTAGCCTCACTCATCCGCGAAACAAGCCTCCCAAAAAGCCCTCGATTCCCCCACCTTTGCTGACGCGATCGCCTCGCATCTCAGCCAACTTCTCCACCAGTTCTCGCTCTTCTGGCTTCAGTCGCGTGGGAATTTGCACCTGCACTGTAATCAAGTGGCTGCCCCGACTCACGGGGTTACCCAGCTTGGGCACACCCCGATTCTCCAGAGTCAAAACGGTATTGGGTTGAGTGCCCGCTGGCACTTCTAGGTCAACTTTTCCATCAACCGTATCAACCTCGATCTTGGCTCCCAAAATCGCTTGCAAATAAGTGATTTTGAGATCCGAGAGGATATTGATACCATCGCGGCGGAAATGGTCGTCCTCTTCCACAAATAAATAAACATACAAATCGCCAGCAGTGCCACCTTTCTGGCCAGCATCTCCTTCACCCGAGACCCGCAAGCGAGTACCGTTATCGACCCCCGCCGGAATCGTAATTTTCAGTTTCTTACTTTCTTGCCGTTGACCGCTGCCGCCGCAGACTTCGCAACGTTCTTCAATCATCTCTCCCGTACCGTTGCAGGTCGGGCAAGTAGAAACTTGAGCAAAACTGCCAAAGGGAGTGCGAGTTGTCCGTCGTACTTGACCACTCCCGCCACAAGTGCTGCAAGTTACAGGACGAGTTCCGGGCTTAGCTCCAGATCCATTACAAGTTTCACAGACTTCTAAATGCCCAATCTTGATCTCTTTTTCGCCACCAAAGACGGCATCCTTAAAGCCCAGTTTGAGATCTAATCGCAGATCATCACCGCGAGCCGGGCCACGACGACGGGGGCCTGCCGAAGCACCACCAAACCCGCCAAAAAAGCTCTCAAAGATATCAGCGAACCCACCCATGTCGCCCATATCTTGGAAGCCTGCCCCTGCACTGGCGGCACTACCCACCCCAGCTTCACCAAAGCGATCGTAGCGAGCCCTAACTTCTGGCTCTGAAAGCACCTCGTAGGCGCGATTGACCTCTTTAAAGAGCTCTTCCGCGCCCGCTTCCTTATTAACGTCAGGATGATACTTGCGAGCAAGACGACGATAGGCTCGTTTTATTTCCTCTTGGTCGGCGCTGCGAGAAACACCAAGCAATTCATAGTAATCACGGGCCATGGGCGTCTATAGTCAGTGCTGAATCAATATTACGATACATGAAACCATTGTATGGGACGTCACCGGGGTTGAAATTACGACTTGCCTCAAGATTCTAGAAACGTTAGTCGATCGCTTCGTAGTCAGCAGTAATTGTTGCATCCATGTCAATACTTTCACCCGCCTCTTGGGGCTCTGCTGGCTGCGCTATCGTATCCGCCTCTTGTACAGGTACATCCACGTTGAAATCAACCGCATTCCCATCCTGCTCGGTCTGCTGATACAAAGTTGCGCCAATATCAAAGAGTGCCTGCTGCAGTCCATCCATTGCACCACGCAACTCTTCAGGAGAGATTCCTTTATCCTGCATGGCGACTCGTAGTTCGGTGGCCTTTTCTTCTGCCGAAGCTTTTAGGGCCGCATCCATCAGTTCGCTATTATCGCGCATGGTGGCTTCATAGCTGTAGAAGAGATTGTCTGCCTGGTTTACCAGATCAGCCACTTGTCGCCGCCTTTCATCTTCATCGGCGAAATCTTCGGCCTCCAGACGCATTTTCTCCACTTCGTCTTTGCTAAGACCACCGGTATTCGTAATACGAATACTCTGAGCCCGGCCAGTGCCTTTGTCTCGCGCTGACACCTGCAAGATACCATCGGCATCAATTTCGAACGAAACCTCGATTTGGGGAACCCCTCGTGGTGCTGGGGGGATACCCGTAAGTTGGAACTTACCCAAGCTCTTATTATCTTTGGCCATCGCGCGCTCACCTTGTAGCGCATGCACCTCTACAGAAGTCTGACCATCCGTTGCAGTCGAGAAAATCTGCGATTTGCTCGTAGGAATCGTGGTATTGCGCTCAATGACCTTAGTGAACACCTCGCCCAGAGTTTCAATACCTAAGGATAACGGCGTCACATCCAGCAACAATAGGTCTTTGACTTCGCCGCCCAGTACTCCAGCCTGAATAGAGGCCCCTAAAGCCACCGCTTCATCAGGGTTAACGGAACGATCAGGAGCTTGCCCACCAAAGAATTCTGAAATCGCTGATTGTACCGCAGGGATTCGGGTCGATCCACCGACCAACAAAATTCGATCTATTGCATCAGGAGGGAGATCAGCGTCTTTCAGCGCTTGCTTGACTGGCTGTAGGGTGCCGTCGATTAAATCCTTGGCCTGTTGTTCAAATTGAGCCCGACTGAGGCTCATTTCCAAATGCTTAGGGCCAGTGTCGTCAGCAGTGATAAAAGGCAAGTTGATCGAAGTCGTCTGCATCGAGGACAGCTCAATCTTCGCCTTTTCGGCAGCTTCACGAATCCGTTGCAAAGCCATGCGATCAGCGGATAAATCAAGACCTTCCGTTTCGCGGAAAGCCTCAATCATCCATTGAGCAATGGCATTATCAAAGTCATCTCCACCTAAGTGATTGTTGCCGGAGGTGGCCCTCACCTCAAAGACACCGTCACCCAGTTGCAGAATCGATACATCAAAAGTGCCGCCACCAAGGTCAAACACCAAAATAGTTTGGTCTTGATCTTGCTTGTCGAGGCCATAGGCCAGTGCCGCAGCTGTAGGCTCATTGATAATTCGCAGAACTTCTAAACCAGCAATAGTGCCAGCATCTTTGGTGGCTTGCCGCTGGGCATCAGTGAAATAGGCCGGCACTGTAATGACCGCTTGTGTCACGTCTTCCCCCAAGTAGGCCTCGGCATCCTGCTTGAGTTTTTGCAGAATCATTGCTGAAACTTTTTGTGGGGTGTTTGGGTAGCAACGGTGCTTGGCGTTGTCAACGGCGTTCTG
>CAZLYS010000393.1:0-5148 GCA_964563415.1 uncultured Halomicronema sp. | reverse complement strand
TGGGACATTCTCATCCGCCCAGCTTAGTGGGTAAACTCTTTCCTAGAGATCTCCTGAGTTGCTAAATTAGTCAATTCTTGTTGAGGTGTGATTGCCTTATTACTAATCTTGGCCTGTGGATACTAAACTCCTCTCGAAATATTATTCTTGTCGTTAGACATCGCCGAGGAAGCAGTCAGACTTCACATATCGGCTGAATCATAAAAGTCTCCTGACTCAACATACTGCTCGACACACTTCTGTATTTCATTAATAAACAGATCAGTCTTAAAGAGACAAGCACGCTCTTCGAGCGTTTGTCTCAGTTTTTGTCGGAGCTCCAGATTAGTTAGTACATTCACTATTTTCTCTGTTGCTTGCTCCTCACCATCAAATAACAGTTCCTTATTCTCTGCTCCTACAATTTCAATTTGTCCACCTTTACTCCTGACGAATGGAATAACGCCAGCTTTAAGCATTTCAGCCACAGATATACCAAAAGGTTCAGGCTTATAATGAACTCCATATTTGCAGCGAGACATGAGGTTTAAATAATCAGCATATGGCATGTCTTCGTGCAGATAAACCCATTCGCTATATCTCTTTGCAAGTGAGCGAACTTTCCTAAGATATTTTTGTTCGCTTCCACCACCAGCACCAGTGATATGTAGTTTGACATCAAATCCTCGATCACGTATTGATTTAACAATATTGATTATTCTATGAGGCTGCTTGGCAATAACAAGACGGCCACTACAGATGAAGGCATCTTCTTTATCTTCCCAAGCAATAGGTTCAATGTTGGCAACTACTGGGGGATAAACAATTTGGGTGGCGACATCATAAGTTTTTTTAACCACAGTTGCTGTGTATTGAGAATTAGCCAAGGAAAGATTTTGCCGCATACTTTGATGAGAGAATTGTGCCCATCTCATGAGCATCACCTGCCACCATTTTGCTGTTTCATAGGGACGCTCTACTACATGAGTCCAGTGAAAGTACTGGATCCCTTTTCTACCCATATCGATATTATTAAAAGCTGAAAATACTACATCATATTTTTCTGCATTATCTTTTAGGTTCTTGATGGTTTTATAAACGAATGCGGTCCTTAAAAACGAGTTGTTAGACATTACAAAGGATAAAAAACCAGTCAAAATTCCAGACGTTACAGAATTAACTTTGATAGTAGATGCTGCTAAGTTTGTACCATACATGCGATCTAGTGCACGTAGATCAATATCACAAAAGGTGTGTAGAGTAACCTCAAAATCTTCTTTCAAAGCTTCTAAGATCCAAAGTGCAACAGCCTCTGCTCCACCTCCCAGAAAAAATGGCTGCCAGACCGCAATAGTCTTTTGAGTTTGATTGTCAGACATAATTACTTCTCTAAATTTAGAAATAGAAGGGATTAAGATTAACATTAGAAATTCATGCTAGTTATAAATTTATGGTATTCATTGATGAAATATAATGGCAGCATAAGTAGATAAAGCAATTACCTTATTCTATTCATCTAGAAGCTGCTTGGATTATCTTAAGCAAGATGCTGAAAAGCTTCGAGATCAATAATGCTCAAGGAACTTGCTATTCCAGTCTTTTATCATAGTCTCCTCTCACAAATTCAAAGGAGGTTATAATACTGCGAGCTAACTCACTAAAGGTGTTAAGCAAGAGTCTATAATCACTTCTACTTTCAAAAGAATCCTCATCAAGAAGCCCTAATATACCAGACATTTTATTCAACTCTGAACGTACTTGGTAAGATAAATCTGTATATGGAACTGAAGAACTTGCATCCTGATCAGATTCAGCCTCGTAAATGCTCTGTTCTGAAGATGACTGCATTGAGCAAAGTTGATAGTATTTACCACCCAACGAAATAAGGTCCCCATGAGTGCCGCTTTCAATGACTTTCCCTGACTCTAAGACCATGATCACATCAGCATTTCTTACTGTTGAAAGTCTATGAGCTATTACTAGTGTCGTCCTTTCTCTTCGAAGTGACTCCAAAGCGTCTTGTATTAACTTTTCGGATACTGTGTCCAAGGCACTTGTGGCTTCATCTAAAATTAGAATTTCTGGATTTTGCAAGAGTGCTCTTGCAATAGAAATACGTTGCCGTTGTCCACCAGAGAGCAAAACCCCTCTACCACCAATAGGAGTTTCGAACCCCTGAGGTAAATCCAAAATAAAGTCTAAGGCATTGGCTTGCCTTGCAGCTTCAAAGACATCTTCATCTGAAGCATCACTGCACCCATATTTCAAGTTTTCACGAACAGATGCATTAATCAAAAATGTGTCTTGACTGACAATTCCAATTTTTCTTCTAAATTCACCTAAGCTATAATTTTTCAAATCAATGCCATCAATTTCAACGGTTCCTTTAGTTGGGTCGTAAAAACGTGCAACTAAATCAGCGATTGTGGACTTTCCGGCTCCTGAAGCTCCCACTAGAGCTAGAGTATTGCCCTTCGGAAGGCATAAGTCTATGCCTTGAAGACTCCATTGATCGCTGTTTGAATAGCGAAGCCAAACATCATTGAACTTAATCTCTGAATTTACACCACTAAAGCCTATGGAGCCTGACCCCATAATGGGCTTGCTTTCGCGTTCTAGTAAGCGTTCGACATTGTCAACTGCTGATGCAACCGAACCGAGCTGACTACGTGCTCCACCAATTCCCGCAACTAGAGGCATTAACCTATTCAGAACTAGCAAATAAGTCAGAATGATTGACGTAAAGGTTTGTAGGTCTCCAACGTATGTGAGTCTACCTGCAACGATTATAATGACTAAAGAAAAAACATTTAATATTTCATTCAAGGCACCTAGAGCAGCAGCAATATTCTGAGTCTTAAATTCTGCCTTTTCTCTTCTAGTAATTAACTGTCTAATGCTCTCATACTCTTTAGCCTCATTTGCAACCGCTTTCACGAGTCTGATTCCAGAGAGCACTTCTATCATTTTTCCAGAAAGCATTCCAGAAGAATCGGAGAGCTCTTTCCCTGCTAGTTTTGATTGCGTTACAAAACTTTGACTAATCAAAGTGATTAAGAGAACCACCACAGTAGTTATAATCGTGAGTTTCCAGGATATTAAGAGTAGAATGCCAAGGAAGACAAAGACATTTATCATTGATACAAGTAGTCTGATTATGGCTCGAACGCCTGTGGATACGCGTCCCACTTCGCCGTTGGCATAATTCATAAGTTCTCCAAGTTTTATCGTGGAGAAGAAATCAATATCTACTTCTAGCAGCACACGAAAGCTTTCCTCTCTTAGGTGAGATGCAAATTTTCTAGAAAGATGTCCAGAGGTCAGAGTATTCAAATAGTTCGTCAAGCTTTTTAAGGTGACAGCAATGAAAATGCTGGCAATCATTGCTACCGGAATATATTTTTCAGGAAAAACATCGAATACTGAAAATATCTTTTCCAAGATAGGCGGAAAGCTAGAAGAGTCAATGATATTCAAACCCAGCAGATCCAGCACTAGTGGAACAATAAGAGTGACACTAATTCCATTGAAAATTGCCCCTGAGGTTCCCAAGGAAATAGATAGGAAAACCCAGATCCAGTTTCTGATAATTAACTGAGCTAATAGACCTTTTATTGGTATCATCTTATTCATAAATATATAACTTTTCCTTGAGTACCATCTAGATTGAGATTTAAAAGTTAAAGCCAAATAATAAATTAACCGTAATCTCAATCATGTAGAGAAAAAACGTTTTTTAGTCCAATAGCCATGCTTTCATAGCTATAATTTTCAGAGCATCTTTTCCTCGCCATCAGGCCCATTGTTTCTGCAGTTTCATAATTGCTAAAAATCTCTTGTATGGTTATCGCTAGTGCCTCTGGCTGACCTGGCTCTACAATATATCCAGTATTACCAAGTATTTCTGGGATATCACCAACGTTGGTTGCCAAAACAGGCTTGGCCATAGCCATCCCGTCAGTTATCTTCAAGGGGAATTGTGCTCGAGTTATTGGTGTATCCCGTTGTGGGACTACAACTATATGTGCAGCCGAAATATATTTAGGCATATCCGGATAAGGTACTGCTGCTAGCTGTATAAGTCTATCTCCCCATTTCTGATGGAGAAAGCTGTCGTAATCATCGTACGGACTGCCGCCAACTATTACTAGCTTCAGAAGGGGATCATTAATCTTGTCGAGTGCATTTAATATATCTTCCACGCCTTTGTAAGGGCGTGGTGCGCCTGGGAACATTAATATTTTTAATCCAGAAAGACCTAGCTCTTGACGACTTTCTTCGGAGGTATAAAACGAGGGATCAAATAACTCCATATCCTTGCCATTGGGAATGATAGTTCCACCAAAACGTCCCCTTAAAAAGTTATTATGAGTTGTAATTTTTTCTGCCAATGGAATAAAGCTTTCAACTAACTTTGTGTACGCCGGATGCTCTGGGTTGCGCAGACTTCCATCTGTTTTAAGAAGGTCTCGGCCTAGCTGCTTTATGGAAGGTCTGTACTTGAATTGGTCACCGCCATGCCAGCTTAATTCCCAGTCATCAATGTCGAGAAAAACTTTTCTTTTCTTAGCCATACTTGATAATAATGCTAAACCAAAGCTTGAAAATTTTGGTTTATATGCATACACAATCTGACCTTTGATTGATGATATAACCCTATTGAAGCTTCCCCAGATCTTGCGTCCTTTCTGACTTTTTATTATGCAAATAGACCGACCGCCACCCGACAAAACAAGATCTGAGTCACCTAAGCCAATTATTTCAACTTCATGTCCAATGTTTTTCAATGCTTTGCTTAACATGAATGGGCGATCACCACTATCAATCCCCCATCGTCCAGAGCCAACTGAAGATAAGTCGCTGACAATGATTGAGATTTTTGCTTTGCTTTGTGGGAGATGTTGATTTGTCATCTGATTTTGAATGATTTTACTTGCAAGCTCATCATTGTATTTCTGATTCGGAAAGGTCTGCTAGGAAAACTAATCTAAATATCTGTGGAGGTTGATGTTAGCGATGAGTGACAGTTGGTTGAGGTTTTCTGTGTGTAAGAAGAACATAGCTAAAAGGAATTATACTGACTGGTGCAGAAAACTCCCGAAACCCTTATAGATAAAGGATTCTCACTGAGACGTCGATTTTGGGATTTCTTGAAAAATTGTATGAGGG
>CAZLYS010000392.1:0-5162 GCA_964563415.1 uncultured Halomicronema sp. | reverse complement strand
CTCGACAAAGTCTCTCAATTCTGACGGGTAAACTATTTATGTGCAACTCCCTTACCTAAGAAAAAATAGGCATTTTAGGGAGTTCCCCAACCGCGTCGAGTGCAGTTAAGGCACTACTCCTCCTCGCCCACGGGTTCTTTCCCGCTTCTCAGGGCAGCATGGGTAGGACTCAGGTAGTAGACGTAGATCGGGGACTCATTCCTCAACATATCCATCGTTGAATGGAACTGGGATAAGTTGAAATGCAAGAAGACTCGCCCGTTAGTTGCATCGAATACCGGCGGAGCGAGTTCTGTGCCGTCTGGGAAGAAGTAGACGTAACCACGATAGGTATTCCCCTCGTAAAGATAGATACCTGAGACCGCTGTTCCTGGACTTAAATTCGTTGTCGATCTGCTTGACCATGAGCGCAGAGCGTATCCGTCAATTTTGTAGCTAGCCATGATGTTCTCCTTGTCATGAGATAGCGTTGCCCAACTGTTAGGCCCCAAGATCGCCATCTCTTTAACAGTAAAAATCAACCATTCGCTTCACGAGCGCGCTTTATCCTAGAAAACGGCTCCAAGCCAGAGGGCTAGGAATTCAGGGGATGAATTTATGGATGATTTAGGCTCTTGAAAACTCACCCAAAAAACTGAAAACTCATCTCGATATTCAGTAACGCCCTCTCATCAATATCCTGGCAAACCGCAACCCCAAAAGGAATACGAAAATCGGCGTATAGGATTATGAAAAGGTCTTAATAATCCTCTTTTCGTTCTACTTCGTGAGGGATATCGGCTATGACCCCGAAGATTATCGACTCAACGATTCAGAACCGGCTGCCAAATCTACAGTGTCGGGAAAGGATGCCGGATTATAAGCCTCAACCTGATCGGAAAAAGAAGTCCTGTTTAGCGAAATAGTCTTACCCCGGCACCCATCAGTCTCAAACAAACGCGATCGCCTCTCCCTGAGCCGCTCGGCCATAGCTCACTGCGGCTCGGCGCTGGTTACCTTCATAGAGCAAAATCCACCCGCCGGAATTCCGCAACTGCATCGACTCCGGATCATCCGTGCGAGTGTCTTCCCGCAGGGTGGCTCCTGGGGCCAGACTGCCCTGCAGACGATGGACTCGTTTGTTCTGATCTGCCAGGAACCAGGTGCCTAGATCAAGCGGTGCCTCGGTAACATTCACCAACTCCACCCATTCCCCCGCGTCGGTTGTGCCCACAGGGTTGGGCATGGCCTGGGTAATGCGAATAGGACCATTGTTATGGGGCTGGGTCGGTACTTTGATATCGCCATTGTCATTTGGCTGTGGCGAGGTAACGCGACTGCGGAACTTCGGATACAGCGTCCGAATGCGAGGGCCATCCACTTTGCGGGAACCCTGGCGAATGGTTTGGGGGTGCAGCACCAGGTCATAGAACGAGTCACCAAACCGGACTCGGCGATGATCTTCCTTGCGGCTGGGGCCTCGATCAAAGCGGTTAGCGAGGACCTCCAGTAGTCCTAGTGTCCCCAGGGCCATTTCGCATTCTGGCCGAGTGCCGACAAAGAATCCGCCAGGTCGCTTCAGCAACTCATGCCCCGCACCCCCATCTTCAGGCCCCGGATGCCAGGTCATCACAACAGTCGCTACCTGCGGTTCCGCCACCCCCTGATCGGCTACTCTCGATGAATAATCATGGCCCAAATAAGTCGCTTTTCCAGCTTTTTGGTCCAGATAATATTTCACCCAGGAATGATACCCGCCGACCGCATCCTTGCATCGACCGGGCGGGTTACCTGGTGTCGATTCATCTTCTCCTACAAAGACATGCTCAAAGCCGACACAGTAGGGGTCGGGACGACCATATTCATTGGTGTAGGGCTCAAACCACATCTGCTGGACGCGATCGCGAAACTCATCCGCCGTTATTCCTGGCTCCAGCTCAGCTTGAACATAGTCCAGGGCTAAACCCATCGGTTCTGTGGTCAAGACAGCCTCTAGAAAGGCATCAATTTCGAAGCGTAATTGTGCACTCGTCAAATCTGGCTCTGGTTGGGCCTCCTGAGCGGTGTAGTTATCCAACAGCGCAATTAAGGTGCGAAAGGTCGGCTCTTGAAAAATCACCTCGTTAACCTGGGCAATCAAAGGCCGATCCAGAGCCTCTTCACTGCTACATCCTGTGGCTTTACCCTGTTCATCAAGCAAAACGTCCGCATTCGGATTAATCCAGGTTTGATTATTACCCCGACGACTCACTGAAACATGGGATGCTGGATGGTTCCAAATGGTCTCATAAATATCAGCCATGATAGTTTCTCCCCATACTCAATCTCTTGGGAAAAGGCCAATCCTTAGAGGTATTCCATCGTGAAGTCAGCTTACTCCACATGTGAAACATGCGAAATGAAGAAGTCGGGATTGGTGGCGAACCCGCTGAAAATTTAGATATTTAATGATGGAACTAGCTCTGCAAAAGTTCCTCTTTCCCATAGTTTCAGTATGGAGGGCTGGTCGATAGTCAGCGTTGAAGATTAAAGATTCTCAACCTCGTTCTATCTTTTATTACGAATAGGTAAGAGAACGCTTTTGAGGTGCCTCATTATTATGATGCCTGGCGTTGCCTAGTCATCTCAGATTGTCTGGCTCTGCCGCTTTCCCGCTTGGAAAATCACCTAACAACGAGGTGGGTTTGGAAGCTCAGCCTCTTAACAAACTCTCAATGCCGAGTAGTGAAACGAGAGCAAACTAATATGGCTCCTAACTTTTGTTCTCCTGGCTTCTAGAGTAAACCACGTCCATCTAGAGAACCGGATTTTTTGACGCGTTTGATGTGATGGCAGAAGCCTATGCTGATCGAGGCTATCGCTAATTAGTCAGCGCTCGATCAAGACTACGATTCCTAATGCTGGCGTGATTTAGCAATTTTTTTATATTCCAAAAAAACCAATACAAACTTCTACAAAGCCGTAACGCTGAATTAAGAAGACTACGATTCCAAACATCAACCTCTCCCAAGGCCTAGCATAGAAATAGAGCGCTCATCTAGAAATTAGCGCCTGAAGGAAGGTTATTATGGCTACCTTTCCCAAACATTTCACCGTAGGTGCTTCAGACCAGCAGACGGTTTATGAGTCAGACACCCCCGGCAAAGCCGGTGGCTTGATGAGTGTGACCGCCCCAAGGGCGGGTGTCCTCACTTAGAGTGTCTGGCCTCGGCTTTAGAACTGGTCGCTCCTATCCGCTACATCTTGGTCTTGGATGTCCCGTTTCACCGCTTCCAGTTCAAAGCCGACCGTTGATACCGCATACCCCCTTGCCCAAAAGGACTCACCGCTAAAATTGCGCTGTTTGCCTTTGAACTGTCGAGCAATCGCAATGGCACTCTTGCCTTTCAGAAACCCGATGATCGATGCCTCCGAATATTTAGGCGGAATCTCAATGCACATGGGGACATGGTCCGGCATCAGATGGCCTTCCACGATACGGCATTCCTTTTGGCGGGCCAACTCATGAAAAATCGAACCCAGAAATTTCCGAATCTCGCCGAACATCACTTTGCGCCGATATTTGGGCCCGAAAATCACAGGGTATTTGCAGTCCCATTTGGAATGAGACAGGCTTTGATAGAATTCCGACATTGCTTTGTCCTCCTACGGATTTGCTAGTTCAAGCCACCGTGGGAGGTACTTTACTGCCGGAACGCTCAAAGCTTTTCGAGTCGCACTGGTCAAACCAGTGGCTTACCTCAGATATTCAGTTAAGGGTCGCTCGCGATCAATCTCCGTTATCCCCGGAAAGCCCACCAGGCGGAGAGCGAGAACAGTACTGCCATCCGAACGAATCCGTTTGAAGGCGATCGCATGCCAAGTATTGCCATGCTGATCCGGTAAGGTCGCTCGCGATTGATAGACGAACTGGCCGGGCGCTTCTTCGAGTTGTCGAATCGCCGCGTCAGCAGGTGGAGAATAAAAGAGACTGCTCAGCAGGCAAAATCCTAACAGCGTGGTTGCAGCGAATAGAGAAAGGGTTCTGCGGATGGAATCGCCCACAACTGTCTACTCTGAGCGAGTTGAGAGCTGGCAAGAGGTCTTGGTCATTTTTTCTGGCTTGCTTTAATCAGCACAGGCTAATTCAGCCATTAGTTCAGCTACTGGGAGAATTTTCTCGGCGCGCCCCGCATGACTACCGGCGAAAATAAGTCCCGTCTCCACATCCCCCTGAGCGGCGCGATCAAGGGCTCGGAGAATGCAGTAGGTTTCTCGCTGATCGCGAAACTTACAAACTTTTAAGCAATTGACGAAGCAAGGTTCCTGCGGATTCGGTGTGGTTTCGGCCAGTACTGTTTCAACAAAAGGATTTTTCAAAGCTCGGCCTGGCAATCCCACTGGGCTCGAAACAATGACGACATCTTCGGGGTTGGCCTGGAGGTGAAAGTTTTTGTAGCGGCGATCGGCGTCACATTCCTCGGTCGTGATAAACCGGGTGCCGATTTGCACTCCGCTGGCCCCCAGCGCTAGCGCCCGGTCAATGTCCTCCCGATTCCAAATGCCTCCAGCTGCGATTAGAGGAATGTCTTCCTGGAGTTCGTCTCGTAGGTAGGCGATTAGCTCAGGAATCACCTGGTCAGCCTCGAATTGAGGCGAGTCTAAATCCTGCACCTTAGCGCCCAAATGGCCCCCCGCAGAATTCGGATTTTCGATCACAATGGCATCCGGCGATCGCCCGTATTGGCGCTGCCATTTCTGACAAATAATCTTTGCTGTGCGGGCACTAGAGACGATGGGGAGGAGGGCAACTGTGGCAGAATCAGCGGTATATTCCGGCAGCTTGAGGGGCAACCCTGCCCCCGAAATCACGAGATTTGCACCGTTTTGCACAGCCGTCCTGACCAGAATCTCGTAGCCGTGGGCGGCCACCATCACATTCACCCCAATGATGCCGTCGGGGCTGAGGGCACGGGCTTTCTGCAATTCGTCAATTAAGGCAAGGCGATTGGCTTCTAGAAAGGTTTGGTGGCGCTTTTTGGGACTGGGCTCATGGGGGTCAAAGTAAGCGGAGTTCATTCCCAATCCCATGGCTGAGATGATGCCGATACCGCCCGCATTGGCGACCGCCATGGCCTTGGCGGTCGATGAAGGGCTCGACGCCACCCTGCAGCTGTTGGCGCTCGCCGTGACCGCGGCCAATG
>CAZLYS010000391.1:0-5174 GCA_964563415.1 uncultured Halomicronema sp. | reverse complement strand
GGCCGTGGTGCGCCAGTATATTCGTCATCAGGAAGCAGAAGATAAGCGGTTGGAGCAACTAGAGCTGTTTCAGGAGTAGGCCCCTTTGAGGGGCCGCAGGGCTAAACCGCTTTGAGCGGTTCCCATACGCTAAAGCCTCCGGCTTTGCCGGAGGATACTTTTACTTGCTTCCCGCCATCGAAGCCAACTGCGTGCTCAGTCAAGATCGGCACCTTGACTGATTGGGAGTCCATGATGGCAACGCTGGGACTACTATGCCGATGTTGGTTCAATCGCACCCACTGCCTGAGATAACGGTGAATCCGTTCCTAAGTGCCATCCAGTCGCCAACGGTGGAAGTCACTGTAGACGCTTTGCCACGCGGGAAAGTCTCCCGGCAACATCCGCCAACTACACCCGGAAACCAATACATCGAAAATCGCATTGAGGACCGCTTGTAGATTCAGGCTGCGGGGTCTGCCACTGGGTTTAGCCGCTGGCAGGTAGGGCGCGATGAACTGCCATTGAGCGGCGGTGAGGTTGCGGGGATAGGATTTGGTCGTCGCTTTCATGAGGCTGTCAAGTTTTAGGTCCCGACAACTTACGCCATAAAAGCTTTTCTACTTTTCAAACATCCTCTAAACTCATTTTTTGAGTTACAAGCTAAATATAACTTGAATGTATTTTTAAAAAGGATTTCCAATGATTTCTTGCTTAAAAATTCCAAGAGTTTCCTTCCAAAAAGAGATTTTTAGAAATTTTATGATGTTTTCTTCTGGAACTTATAGGGATGCTGGGTCTTGGGAAGTAAGGTGTTGCTGTGGCTGATTTCAGGATTCAGGCTGCTCTCATTGTTGAGTTGATGAAATATCAAGAGGTGATTTTTTATCTCTTGAATTATGCAGAGTATAGGCCCTGCGAGTGTTAGTTAGAGGCTCAAATGCTTTGTGTTTTGAGAGCGAGGAGCCGTGATTTCATTGAAAAGCCCTTTGTATCAGCCATTAAAACGATTGATCATGGCTCGTTGACAGCCGATATAAAAGATCGATATGAATCCAGTAAATACCTTTATGGATGCCAGCTTGGAATGCTTTAACTTGTATCTCCATTTACAGTTGTCTTTGGGAAATGAAGGATAAATGATTTCTAACAAGCGTTTAGGTGAATCAAAGATATGGGCTATTTCTTGCATTGGTCTAAGAAAAAAATTGCAACTGGCTTTCTGGCAATGTCAGTTCTTTTTGTGGGAGCTTGTTCGACGAGTCAGGTGAGTTCTGAAGGTGGCGAAGAGGCTGCTTCAGGAGGATCAGGAGAGGTTATTCGCATCGCTATTGGCACACAAGATCAGGTGATTAATACTGCGGTTGGAGGAGCCACTGTTCGAGAATTAGAACTGTTAGAGAAGCACCTTCCAACTGATGGAAAATATGCTGGGGTTGAATACGATATTCAGTGGTCGAGTTATACTTCTGGCCCGCCGATTACCAATAAAATGCTGGCTGATCAGATTGATATTGGTCTGATGGGTGACTTTCCGGCTGTGATTAACCTCATTAAGTTCCAGCAAGAAGCTGAAGATGCTGATTCCATTTTTATTGGCACCTTGGCTTATAGCCCGAATGGTGCGGGTAATGCTGTCGTGGTGCCAAAAGATAGTGAGGCCACTTCATTAGCAGACCTCAAAGGTGGCACAGTCTCAGTGCCCTTTGGTTCAGCCGCCCACGGCATGGTGCTAAAGGCTTTGAGTGATGCGGGCATTGATCCAGAAACGGATGTTAACTTGATTAGCCAGGCCCCGGAAGTCGGTGGGTCTAGTCTACGAACTGGCCAAATTGATGCGCATGCTGACTTTGTCCCGTTTGGCGAGTTGTTTCCTTTCCGGGGGTTTGCGAAAAAGATTTTTGACGGAGCTCAAACGGGGGTGCCAACCCTACACGGTATTACGGTGCGGTCTGACTTTGCCGAAGAGCATCCAGAAATTGTGGTGGCGTATCTGAAGGCCATGCTCGAAGCCAACGAAATGTTTCGCGAAGATCCAGAAGGGATTTCGGCTCAAATCGAAGAATGGTCTGGAATTGATAAGGAAGTGGTCTATATGTTTTTAGGCCCTTCTGGACTCCAGCCGCTTGATCCGACCATCGGCGAAGTGCAGGTCAATGCGCTGAAAAATAGCATCGCGACCTTGACGAGCTTGGGCAAAATCGAGAACCCAGTTGAGCCGGATGAAGTAGTGGATTGGATTGACGAAAGCTTTCTGTTGACGGCGATCGCGGAAATGGGATTGGACTATGAAGAGGTGATTGCGACGGCAGAGGCTTATCAGATTCAGGGTGAAGACGCGCTGACGGGCGAGCCGATCGAAGATCCCACGCTGGCCGCTCAATATTGGGTTCAAGGCGAAGAAACGGTGACCAATTTTGCCTCCGTTGGCAACATGGTACAGGCGTTGTCTACGCTGCAAGCTGAAGGTCAGGCAGCCGATGTGATGTTTGTTCACGATCGCAATAACGGCTGGAAATTATTTGCGGAGAATTCCTACTACGTCAGTAACGGCGATGAAGTGTCTGCCTTCTTGCTAGAGTCTGATGCCCAGGCGTTTGCAGCAGAAACCGGTGGCACCATGACCGCCTTTAAGGGCCTGCAGGACATCTATGCCCAGCGTCAACCCGCTTTGGTAGGCGCTCTGTAATCGCGGTTGGCAATCGTGAACAGGGAGTTGACAATCACTTGCCGACAGCCTCATGACAGCACGAAATGCCGTCATGAGGAGGCATCCCAGACACAGAACTGGAGCACTGGTTTCGATAAGGTGATTGTCAACATCTCGGTGTTGATGATGTTGAGAGGAATTCCATGGCAGTTACGGTATCAAAACCAGTGCCAACCCACCGAGTCAGACAGGTTTGGACGGTCTGTAAAGCCTCTATCTTAGGCAACCGACTCGGTCGGCGAGTCTTCGCGCTAATGATATTTTTTGGGGTCTGGCAGGTTTTTAGCGCGATTAATTTTGACTTCTTTATCAATTTTCAGCTCATTCCATCACCTTGGGAGGTGCTGCAAGCCACGGTCGACTTTGTGACCAGTGATCCTTGGGTGCATTTTCGCTCTAGTATTCAGCGAGTCTTGTTAGGGTACGTCATCGCGTCTGTACTGGCGGTCATTCTGGGCGTGTTGGTCGGTTGGTTTGAAGTTGTCGAAGACCTCGTGCTTCCCCCTTTAGAATTACTCCGGCCGATTCCAGCCGTAGCGTGGATTCCGCTCGCGATTTTGATGTTTCCCAATGCCGAGAGTGGCATGGTTTATATCACCTTTATTGGGGCCTTTTTTCCAGTGCTCATTAGCACCATTCGCGGCGTCGAAAGTACCCTCAGTGACACGGTGTTGATTCGCGTGGGGCAGTGTTTGGGGGCTAATCCCTGGCATATTTTCAAAGATATTGTCATTCCCGGGTCGATGCCCAGCATTGCCAGTGGCCTCACCATTGGTATGGGAAATGCCTGGTTTTGTCTGGTCACGGCAGAGATTTTGGCAGGGCGTTATGGCGTGGGTTACATCACCTGGGAGTCTTATGTGACCTCCAACTATCCCCCGATTGTGATGGGGATGTTGCTAATTGGCCTGATGGGGGCACTGAGTTCATGGGCGGTCGGCAAGGCGACCAGTGCCCTGATGCCCTGGCGGGTGATTAAGAAGCAGGGAAGTGTTTAGGGCAAGAGGCATGGAAGACGTCATGGTGACGATGCAAAGAACGGAAGAGCGGCAAATACTGAAGGGGGCTGTGCAGGTAGAAGGACTCTCGGTCGTCTATCGCCGCAAAAATTACGAAAACCGGGTTCTGGACGCGATTCAGTTAGCCATCCAACCGGGCGAGTTCGTCTGCTTACTGGGGCCTTCGGGATGTGGTAAGTCAACGCTATTAAATGTGATTGCGGGATTTCTCAAACCGTCTGCGGGGTATGTGCTAGTTGACCAGAACCCGGTGAGCCGTCCTGATGCCGATCGCGGTTTTGTGTTTCAGCAATATTCGCTACTGCCGTGGAAAACGACGTTTCAAAACGTCGAGCTGGGGCTCAAGATTCGCGGTGTCTCCAAAGCAGAACGCACTGAACAGGTGAACGAATATTTAAATCGGGTGGGCCTGTATAAACACCGCAACAGTTTTCCGCATCAGCTTTCGGGGGGGATGCAGCAGCGGGCTAGCATCATCCGCGCCTTGGTAAACTCGCCTTCGGTACTCTTGATGGACGAGCCCTTTGCCGCCCTCGATGCCCAGACTCGCCACATGATGCAGGAACTGCTGCTGGGTATTTGGGATGACTTGAAGACCACGGTGATCTTCGTGACTCATGATATTGAGGAAGCGATTTTTCTCGGCGATCGCATTTGCACGATGGGAGTGCATCCCGGTCGTATCAAATCGGAAATTGCGATCGATTTGCCGCGTCCTCGACATTTTGACGATACCCTCTCGAAGGAGTTTCTGGACTTACATCGCCAAGTGTTTAACTGCATTCGCGAAGAAACCATGAAAACCATGGAGGAAAGCTTTTAAGGGATCTGCGGGGAAATAAAGTACCTCTTGGAGGGGCGCAAGGCCTTGCGCCCTTACAGTCAATGTTCTTGCTGGTAGGGATGTTATTAAATTGCAAGCCCCTAAACGCGATATTGATCTCAGAAGGAGGCTTTTGCGGCGGCTAAAAATTCGGGCTGCATCCAGCGGTCAAGGTTAATCTGCCCCAAAGTTTCCTGGCCGGTAATTTGGCTCAGATGGTGAATATGCGACTGCAGCCAATCAGCCCGGAGCTGTGTTTCGGGATGATACACCACATTTTCATGATTGCTGGCGCTCGACCTTAAGGTCTTGGTGACAATGGCCGCATCCATATTGACCCAGCGACTGACTAAGTCCGTGGCGATGGAATGCTCGGTGTACCAATATTGGGCAGCGAGGAGTGCTTTGAGATAGGCGATCGCAATTTCGGGATATTGCTCCGCTAAGTCATCTCGAATCACAACCCCGTGGAAGGTTGGTAACCCGTCTAGGTTGTCCTGATGTAATCGCCGAAACTGTCCTTTGTGACGAGCAATTTCGTGGAAGGGGGCAAAGTAGGCGTAGCCGTCAACAGCAGTGGAAAGTCGAGTGAGCTGCTGTGTGTTGAAGTTATTGATCGAGGTGAGTCTGACACTTTGCAGGA
>CAZLYS010000390.1:0-5174 GCA_964563415.1 uncultured Halomicronema sp. | reverse complement strand
ATCATCCAAGATGGCTCCAACGACGGAGAGATCGACCACCCCTTGGGTCGTCACCTCGTCAATTACCACATCGCCTTGAGTGTCGGTAATTGCAATATCAGTCAGGGCGATCGCCTTCAGGGTGTTGGTCTCGGTTTCAAGAGCCGCGCCCAAGGTGCCAATCTGGCCAGTGGTTGCGGTCAGATCCAAGCCGTCGGTGCGAATCAAGGCCGAGTTGGTCGCGAGGATATCGCCTTGGGTGGCGATCGTCGTCGTCCCAAAGGGATTGTTGATGGTATCCGTCAGCAACACGGGGGAAGTCGTCGCGTTACTGATGGTGATAGGCGTCGCGCCGGGTTCAGTGGCGATCTTCGTGGCAAAGTTCTCTTGATTTGGCACCTTGATCGTAATGTTGCTGTCGAACTGTGGCGACACGTTAAGCACATCAATATTCTTGATGGTCAAGGCTTGAGCCGACTCGTTGATGATGTCGACCTTTTCCAATCCGGTTTGGAAGGTGACCGTGGGTGCGCCCGTGAGGGTGGCGCTGGTGGTGACCTTGCCAAACACCGCATCGGGATCAAAATCAATGGACGCCGCCGGAATTGAGAAGAGCATCTTGCCCGCCTGGGCTGCCGAGTTGCGAATCTCATCCACCACAATCTCGCCAGTGACGGTGTCGCCCACCTGCAGGCTGTCGCCGTTCAGCGTCAGGTTTTCTAGGCTCTGGATGGTGCCGTTGCTATCGACTTCCAAGAGGGGTGCGGGTGCGCCGAGCAGGCGAATGTCGCCGTTAAACGCAATGTTGCGATCGAACTCCAGGGATTGATTCCGGGTCGTGTCGCCGCCATCAATGAGGGCACCACTGCGACGAGGATTGGCACTGTTGATGGGGGTGATATCCGCTTCGGCTTCAACCAACAGATCGCGGGTGATCACCTCGGCATCGCCCTGTACGGTGACCGTTGTGTTGGTTGCCTGCTCAGCTTTGGTCGTGGCGTCCGAATCCCCGCCGACGCCATCGGTGCCCGCGAAGGCATTGGCGCGAGTATCGAGGGTGGTATGTTGGGCCCCCAGTTCAACGCGATCGCCCCCGCGAATGGTCGCCTTGTCGCCCACCATCACGCTCGCATCAGACGTCGCATCCACGGTCGCTTTGGAGTCAGAATCAGTCCCCGCAGCCGCAGTATCAGAGTCGGCATCGGCTTCGGCATCGAGTCGAGTCACCGTCGCGCGAATGGTCGCTGTATCGCCATCAATGCTGGCCCCGCTGCCCACTATGGTTTGCGTCTCAGCCTCCACTTTGGTGTTGGATACTGTATTGGCGTTCGCGCCCAAGCCGCCGATATCCACTTCGGTTTCCGAGTCGGCATTGGTGGTGGTGAGGGACTGCACGGTCACCGTCGCCCCGGTTAAATCGGCCTTCGCACCCACCTGAGTGGTGGTGCCACTGTCAACGGTAGTCGTCGCTCGCGCATCCGAAATATCCACCAGGGAACTGCCGCTGCCCGTGGCGTCGGCATCCGCATCTTGAATGGATTGGGCGGAAACGAGCAGGGAGTCGCCGGTAGCAATGGTGGCACCGTCGCTGATCGCCGTCGTGGCATCGGTCTTAACTGTGGCATCTGCTTGGGAGAAGCCCACCGTGACACCACCCGCATTAATGCCTCGGGTTTCGGCATCGGCCTTACCGTCCGCCACAGCTGTGACCTGTATGGCACCTGTGGTCTTCAGGTTGGAGCTATCACCCAGCCCCGCTACCACGTCAACATCAATGACCACGTCTGAATCGTTAAAGGCACCCGCCCCAATGCCCGCAACGACTGCTTGAGCCGTGGCATTGGCATCGGTATCGTTCTTCGCGGTGATGTCTACGGTGCCAATGGTCGACGTTAGACTCGCAGCATCACCCATTGTCACGGTGTTGCCCACTAGCGCTTGCGTGTCTCCTCCAGCCGTCACCCGAGAGATGGCAGCGCCTCCGGCCACTGCGCCCACGGTACCGCCCGTCGAGTTGGCATCGAGATCGCGATCGGCATTGGCTGCCACGGTCACCGCTGCCGCCTCGGTCACTTTTGTCTCATCCCCAATCAGCGCCTGCTGTTTACTATCATCGTTGATGATCGTGACCTGGGCACCGAGTCCCACAGCTCCGGCGGTGCCGACGATCGCCTTCACATCCACATCATGATCCGCGTCAGCCACCACGGTAAAGGCACTCCCCGCGCTGATCGTGCTGTTAGTCCCCGTCGATGCCTGAGTTTCATTCCCCAGAGAGACGATACCGACCGCGCCGCCGACTCCCAGACCACCGATCGCCCCTTGGCCAATGAAGGTATCGACATCAACGGTGTCGTCTGCGGTTACCGTGATGTCATCTCCTGCCGTGACCGTTGCGTTGTTGCCAATAAAGGCGCTGGTGCCGGGGTTGCCCTGGCGACTGGTGGAAATGTCGTTCGTGACGCTGTTGTCGGTGTTGGCGCGATCGCTCATCTTGTCCACATTGTCGAGCTGGTCGCCCACCGTTTCACCCGTGTCGGCTGCTGCTGTGAGGGCGTCACCCGTCAAAGCCCCACCAATATTCACCAAAGACACTGAGCCCTGCACCGCAAAGTTCAGGCCACCCGCCGCCGCCACAATGTTGGAACTCACCGTTTCAAAAGATTGGGCATCGACCTCCACATCGCCTAACACCTGGACCGTAGTGCCGTTACCGATGCCGGCCTGAGTGTCCGTATTAATGGTGGTGACATCAATCGTCGCCCCCACCCCGGCAGTGGCTCCCAACGCGAGACCACCCGCTTTCGTTTCAATATCAGTGTCATTTTCGGCCCGCACAAAGAGGGACTGCCCCAAGTCAGTCGTCTGCCCCGCAGTGACATTACCGCCCGTCACGGTGGCGATGACCGAGTCATTCACCGAGTTCACCACGCCGGTACCCGCCAGCCCAAAGCCGCCCACTGCCGCTGTGCCGATCAGTACATCGACACCGTTTTCATTCGTCGCGACGACCCCAATCCCGCTAATTGCGTCCGTCGCGCCACTGCCATCCGCTCGGGGAATAATCAGGAGCGTCGCCCCCTCGGCGGTCAGGTTGGTGCCATTCGTCGTGGCGTTGACCTGATTGTTGAAGTTGTTGACGGCAAAGCTGGCCCCGACACCCACGGCCCCACCAGCCACGGTTCCCGCCGTCGTTTTGACCGTGTGCTCAGCCGTGGCGAGGAGACCCAAACTGCCCTGAGCGGCAGCGCTACCGCCCTGCAGAGTGGCGCTGACGCCGTTGCCCATTTCATTGATGGCGATCGAGCCCGCGACCCCCGCAATGCCGCTGGCCCCTAAGCCCGCCGCCAGGGTCTCAATCTTACCGGTGGAGTCAGCCGCGAACAGTAGATTGCCCGTTTTCGCCTCTAGGGTGGTATCAATGCCCTCAACCGCGACAGTATTGCCAATGTCGTTGTAGGCTGCCGCCGCGCCAATCCCCGCACCGAGGCTAATCGACACTGCTGCTTGACCGGATAAAGATTCGATGGTGGCTTTATCGGTTGCGTTGATCAGCAAATCAGTTTGGGCTGTGAGTTGGCTGGCGTCAGCTTGAACGGTAGTTTTGTTGCCGATCAAATTGAGGGAAAGCGCCCCGGCGATCGCGCCGCCATATTCCCCACCACTGACCGCTGCCCCGGCGGACAAACTGCGAATCGTC
Source organism: uncultured Halomicronema sp. (assembly GCA_964563415.1). Taxonomy (GTDB): domain Bacteria; phylum Cyanobacteriota; class Cyanobacteriia; order Phormidesmidales; family Phormidesmidaceae; genus Halomicronema. Next base: position 1,495 of record CAZLYS010000390.1, on the reverse strand, counting down.
GCCTCGGAAGTAGCATCCACCTGCACGAAGCCCTGAGTGGACTCAACCGTCGCCTGGTCGAAACCGACTGCTACCGTATTGTTGATGTCATTGGTCGCCGCCGCGACACCGATCGCCACCGCACTGTTCCCCACCGCTACCACCGCTTGGCCCGCGAGGGAATCGATCTTAGAGGTATCGTCCGCGTTGATGATCACGTCGGCAGCCGTGGTCAGACTGCTGTTGGTGAAGGTAGCGTCAATGGTGTTATCAATTTCATTCAGCGTGATGGAGCCGCCCAGGGCAAAGTTACCCGCAAACTGGCCCCCCGCCGCAATGGACTGGATCGTCGCCTTAGATGTCGCATCCACGAGCGCTTTGTCTGCCGTCACGGTGGATTGGTCGAGCCCGGTGGTGATCACGTTGCCGATGAAGTTCTTCGCGACGGAAGCGCCGATCGCAGCTTTTCCAGCCCCGCTTACATTGCCTGCCAAACTTTGAATCGTCGAGGTATCGGTTGCCTGGAGGGTGAGGTCGGTACCGACAATTGCCTGCGAGTCAATGATTCCCGCCTGCAGGGTGCGGCCCATGTCGTTCACCGACACCGCACCGCCCAGCGCTGCCGTTTGGGCTCCCGCGCCACCCGCACTGATGGTTTCGATGGTGCCATTGGTGGTAGCCTGCAGCGTGAGATCCGCCTCGGTCTCCACATCAGAGTTGGCAATCACGGCAAAGACGCCCGACGTGGGAGCCGAGCGATCGCCGATTTCATTCACCGCAACGGCTGCTCCAAAGGCTGCCGTTTTTGCCCCCGCGACCCCACCTGCTAGCGATCGAATCTTGCTGTCATCGGTGGCAATCAGACTAATCGTGCCCGTCGCGTCAATATCCTCAGAATTGGTGATTTTTGCCCCAGCGGTGGTATCGATCAGGTTGACCGAAGCTGAGCCCGCGAGTCCGGCAGATTTGCCGCCGCCGACTCCCAAGGAAAGGGAATCGATCGCCGCCTTCGAGTCCGCCTGTACCGTGAGGGTTCCTGGTGTCAACAGTTCACTATTATCAATGCCCGCGATCGCATCATTGGTGATGGCGTTGTAAGCCACGGCTGCGCCTAGACCCGCCGTTTTACCAATGCCCACCGCGCCCGCGATGGATTGAATCAGGGAATCATCCGTGGCTTTGACGGTGATGTTGCCTTGGGAGTCCGCTTCACGGTTTGTGCTGCCTGCAATTTGCGCCGTGGCGTCACTGTCAATAATGTTGACGGAAACCGTGCCTGCGCCACCAATACCTTGGGTGGCCACCCCAGTCGACCCAGTGATGGAGCGCATTTCGGCGTCGTTCATCGCGTCTACCACCAGATCGCCCGTATGGAGCAGGGTGGAGTTGAGCACCTCGGCAGTCGCGTCGCTGTCGATGCGGTTCACCGCGATCGCCGCCCCAATGCCGAGCTTCCCGCCAAAGGCGAACGCGCCGCCGATGGCAAACATATCGCTCTCGTCAGAGGCTTTCATCG
>CAZLYS010000389.1:0-5195 GCA_964563415.1 uncultured Halomicronema sp. | reverse complement strand
TTCAGGGTCTTCGATGACCTGTGGCACACCACCAAGCGTTACGGCAGTTGTATCTATAGGGCTTCTATTCTTTAGAAAGATCTTGAGAAAGAAAGACATTCAAATTATAGATTGGCTCATCATATGAATGCCTTACCCATCTTTGACGATATGATATGACGAGCTACTCTATACTCATATAAATCAGAGACTGAAAAAGAATTAAGTTGTTGTCTTTTCATCCTATTAGGAACCTTAGAGTTGATAGGATTTAACAGCGAAGAAGGAAACTTCATTGATTGTAGACTTGTCTTTTAGGCACATTTTTTGAAAATTTAGGATGTCGATATAAATTTAGATGTTGAAGCCAGTTCAAAGAGCTAAAGATACTTGATAAAGTATGTAGTTAACATGATTTCTATAATTCTTATGAGTTATCTACCTTAAGGTTTGATTGCCAAGATGCTTGATCAAAAAATAGTTGTTGTGCTTGGCTTACTGCCTTATTTCTGGTTGAGTGTTAACAGTTGCGAGTTTACCCGCTCTGTTCTGGCATTAGAAACGAAATTAGAGCAGAAATCTGATTGGGCGCAGCCAGACACTATGACCTTGAGGTCGGAAGTTGACGCGATTAATCCTCCTGTTTTATTAGCACAGCAGTCAATTCCTCTGCCTCCTGATCGTCCTGCGCCGCTACCTCAAACGCCTCAAAATTTAGAACCTTTACCAGATCCTTCTGACCTTTTACCTATTTCACCAGACAACTTACCCAGCAGTTCACCATCTTTGCCAGATTCAGCAATAGAAACTGTTAATGTTCTGCAGTTTAATTTGGAAGGTAATACTGTATTTACCGACGATCAAATTGCTGAAGTTCTTAGTCCTTTTTTAAATCGTCCAATCACTTTTCTAGAATTGTTAGAAGCGAGAGATGCAGTTACACAATTGTATGTTGATGCTGGTTATATCACTTCTGGTGCATTTATTCCTGCTGATCAAGTCGTTGACTCTGGTATTGTCACGCTAAGGGTTTTAGAAGGTCGGTTAGCTGACATTCAAGTTGAAGGTAATCAACGGTTGCAGACAGGCTACATCATCAGCCGTATTGCTTTAGCTTCAGGTCCACCTGTCAATGTTGATGAGATTTTACAGGCACTTCAACTATTACAATTAAATCCATTAATTGCTAACATTTCTGCAGAATTAGTAACAACAATAAGACCTGGCGAAAATTCTTTGATAGTTCGTATCCAAGAGGCTAATACATTCGAATTAGATGCTCAACTCAATAATTATGAAAACCCTCTACTGGAGACATTTCAGCAAATTGTCGAAATTAGTGAAAAAAACCTGACAGGCTACGGTGATACTTTTAATTTCCGATATCAACATGCAGGTCTCAGTAATGTGGTTGAGTTCAATTATGTCTTCCCCATCAGTCCTCACAATACACAAATTGAATTTGGATACTCTTATTCAGGAAGTGAAATTCTTGAAGAGCCTTTTGATTTGATTGCCCCGCAGTCAGAATCCCATACCTGGCAACTTGGTGTTCGTCACCCTATTTATGAAACTCCTCGTGATCGTATAACTCTGGGATTACAGCTCGAACAAAGAAGTAGTCAAAGCTACATTGAGCCTGCAGGTGTGTCAAGAATTCCTTTTGGCTTTCCAGGTACTGGGGCAACAGAGGATGGATTTACTAAAATTACGGCACTACAATTTAGCCAAGAATGGCAGCGACAAGATTCTAATCGATTGCTGAGTCTTGAATCTCGCGTTCGACTGGGGACGTCTTGGCTAGGAGCCACCACCAACACTAGTCCTGATGAGCCAGAAACAGAGTTCTTGATGTGGCAAGGTCAAGCTCTATGGCTGCAGCAATTTGATCCGAATTGGTTATTGGTAACGCGTGCTGCTGGACAAATTTCAGATCGTCCTTTGGTTGCTTCTGAACTCTTTGGACTCGGAGGTATTGGTAATGTTCGCGGGTATCGAAAAGATCAAATTCTGGCTGATAATGGCTTAATTGCCTCAGTTGAACTACGTACCCCAGTGCTAGATTGGCCTGAGCAAAATGCTATTGGAATTATCTCACCATTTTTCGACTATGGCTATGCATGGAATAATGACGGCCAATCACTTGAGCAACAAAATCTAGCTTCAATTGGCGCAGGATTTATCTTTCAAATAGAGGATAATTTTACTGCACGACTAGATTATGCTGTGCCGTTAGTTAATACTTCTGATATAGGGAATACCTGGCAAGAATCAGGATTTTTGTTTGGCATTAATATAAGGCTTTTTTGAGCTTAGGTTATCTAATAGAATATATCTATTGCCCATATTATTAAAGTTAATTAAGGGTTTTATCGAATATACATATCTTTTACTTCTGGAGAATCACGTGGTGAAAATATTATTTTTGCAGAATATTTTTAAGGGTTCCTTGTTTCCTGATTAGTCTGGATTCTGTCAGTTTTTTGGTAAAGATAAACTTGATTACGACCTTTACGCTTTGCCTCATATAAGGCTTGGTCTGCCTGCATCAAAATTTCAGAGAGTGGGATTAGATTCTTATCTGACCTAGTCGCAATACCACAGCTAATGCTGACATAATTGCTAACCTGTGAGGCTTCATGTGGCAATTGACATTCGTATATACGTTGTCTTATTGTCTCTGCAATTTCACATGCTTGCTCTGCAGAAGTTTTTTTCAAAATCACTGCAAACTCTTCCCCACCATAACGAGCAACGATATCTTGAGCTCTAATGGTCTTGCTAATTGTTTTTGCTACTTGCCTGAGGCAAGAATCACCTGCAGGGTGCCCATAAAAGTCGTTGTAACCTTTAAAGTGATCGATATCGCATAAAAGGATTGAGATATTTTGAGACTGCTTTTGGTTAACTAAAATTTGTTGATTGAAAGCTCTACGATTAAAGATCTCAGTGAGACCATCAACATAAGCAGCTTTAAGAAGGCGCATATTATTAGACGATAAACTCACTGTTGCTGATATGAGGATTCCTAATAGTGGAGGCACACTAGGTATCCACCAGCCAGCTCCAAAGAATATACCGTTGCAAATAATTAGCCCAATACTTAATCCCAAAATAGGAACTATTGTGGATACAAATGCTTCTATACCTCTGCGGGTATACCATTGTGGTATTAGGATAAGACCACTGCCGAGAAAGCACCATAGATAGACCCACCCCCACTCTGCAGCGGTTGACCAAGAACGTATTTGTTTTCGTCCATCCAGTGCCGTACTTAGTAGCTGACTAGCAATATGTGCATGGATTGCGACTCCTGGGCTCTGGCTAGTGCCTGTTAGCGTACTTTTTTGATAAGGGGTATAGGTGAAATCGTTGAGACTAGGCGCTATTGTTCCAATCAGGACAAGGCGATCGCGAATCAATTCTGCTGGGTAATTATCATTTAAGATATCTTGTATAGATATCGTTTCAAAGGCGTTATCGGGACCTCTAAACTTGAGTAATACTTGATATCCACGGTTATCAACTCGGGAATAGCCACCTTGGTTAGGTTGTAGCCTTGGGAATGAAACTCCTGTTGATAAAGTTAATTCATCCCGAAAATTCTGGTCAATAAAAATTCCATCTTCTTTGAGATATAGAAGAGCGGCATTAGCCCCTAGCGTCCATTTGGGCTGCCCCTCATGTTTTACCGATATGAGGGCTCGCCTAACTGTGCCGTCACCGTCCAAAACAATATCAGAAAGTGCAACCTGATTCTGTTCTGCAAGTACAGGTGGTGGAGCTACGGGAGTTCCTGTTATTTTTTCAACTCCCAATAAATTAGGAGTATTTCTGAAAAATGCCTCTAAGTCGTTATTTCCAGGAGGAATTGGAAAATCTCGATATATATCTAAAGCAATTATCCGAGGATTATGGTTTTTAATTTTTTGTAAAACATTTAGTAAATTAGCATCAGATAATGGCCATTGCTGAAGGGTTGATATATCGGGTTCATCGACAGTAACAATTAGTATTCTAGGATCGATATCCTCGCTTGGTAGTAAGCGAAAGTAATGATCATAAATTACCCATTCTAATACTTGAAAACTAACGCCTTGACTCAACAAAAATAGGCAGCTTGTTACGGCCAAGGAAATAATTCCTGTCAGACCTATCGGAGATATAGATTGTCTTATTTTGACTTGATTTGATTTTGTCAATAAGTTACTCAATCTAGTCAACATGGTTCCAACTCTGATGGCCATTGCCTTCTGCTGTAAAGAGCACTTGAAATACTCCTCTGATGATAAAAATTGAGCTACGCCGAAAGGTTATGTGCTTGTTTACCCAATTTGGCTGATCTCAAAATTCTTTATCTAGGTTTCCCGCGGACTGAGTGAGAATCTTTCCTGCATTGTTGGCCATCAGTTAAGCCTATGAATCACCAGCTATATTGATTAAGTTGGCTATCAGTGAATCCTCCAGAAGTCAGCAGTACATTCCAGGCGTCGAGTAGTCTTACATCTCCAGGTGTTTCACTTAGGGCTTCCCCTATCAGAATCAATGTGTCGTACCAGACACCTGAATCTGCATAGCGTTGTGCAGTCTCGAGTATGGGTTCCTGAGATGGCTGATCAGCAACTGGTGGAAGCATTATTCGCTTGACATATCCCGTCAAAATTGGGTCGTCGGGTCGTAGTGCGGTTGCGCAAATTGGTACTACGGAAAGTCGGTAGGTATTGCCAAATTCAAGATCAGGGGCTTCTTCCGGCAAACGGATAGTAAACAGTCCAGTATCTGTCGACAGTGATTGGAAACCTTGGTAAACCAGAGTGCCTTGGTCATCTTGAACGTTAATGAAGATCTGCTCAATAGGCGTCTGGTTGGCATACAAAAGAAATTCAAGATTGTCCGAAGTTGTTATTCCAACAAAAGAACTGGGTGCTAAGAGGGTAATGTTAGCGGCTTGATTGATACCTTGCTGTATGAGACAACTGCCTGCTGGGCGAGATGCTCCACCAGTTGTATTGTCAGGTAACCCATCATCAGGTGGACTGAATTGGAAAGTCGCTGTTTCTTCTATCGGCGCACCTGTTTGGGCTAAGGCTGCTCCTACAGGTGCCATGATCAAAATAGATGAGAGAATGTAGAGTGAAACCCTATCAACTGCCATTATTAGATTTTTAACCTCGCAATATTATTAGATGCTAGATAATTCAAGAAAGCTGTTTAGA
>CAZLYS010000388.1:0-5230 GCA_964563415.1 uncultured Halomicronema sp. | reverse complement strand
GGAATGTCCCGCGGCATCTACGCTGGCACGTCCTCTATGTGACCGTTCAAGCGCAGCGCCGCCAACAGCCCAACCAGGATCAGATCCGGTACCACATGATCGAACAATTGCTCTTTATGGAACAGGTGCGCGAAACCGCCGGTGGCCACCAGCAAAGGCGGTTCATCAGCAAACACCTCCTCGGTGATACGCGCGGCCAGCTCCCGCACCATGCCCACAGTGGACCAGTACAAACCGCTTGGGATGCTCTCCACCGTGGTTTTGCCCACCGCGGTGCGGGCTGGTTTGATTTCAACAGACGGCAGTTTGGCTGTGCGCTGCTCCAGGGTCTCCATGGCCAGGCGCACACCTGGCATGATGTTACCCCCGAGAAAAACCCGGTCTTTGTTGACCGCACAGACTGTGGTGGCGGTGCCGAAATCTACCACCACCAGGTTCTTGTTGGGGAACAGTTTGATGGCGCCAATCGCGTCGGCGATACGGTCGCTACCCACTTCTTTCGGATCTTTGTAGCCGATTTTCAACCCGGTTTTGATGCCCGGGCGCATGATCATAGGCTCCAGGTTGAAGTATTTCTGGCAGCAGGCGCGCAGCGAGTAGTTGAGTTCAGGGACTACCGAAGACACACCGATCACCCGAATGCTTTCGGGGTCGACGTTATTTTCGCGCAGCGCGCCGCGCAGGAAGACACCGATCTCATCGGACGAGGCCCGGCCGGTTGAGGCATGTCGAAATTGGGTGACCAGCTGGTCACCGTCGAACACGCCGCAGTATATTTGGCTATTGCCCACGTCCAGGCCAAGTATCATGCTGAATTCTCCTTATTAGGTTGCTTGGGAAGTTGCAGGATTGGATATTTGTTCTGCCGGTTCTGGCGCCAGGGTCAGGTTGTCGATGAGACGGACACTGCGGCCCTCACTGTCCACCACCACCGCGCCAAAGCGCTGCCCCTCATGGGATTCCACATAGTCCACCTGAAACCCCATGCAGCCGAGTTTTTGCGCCACGGCTGCATCCGTATCCGGTAAAGCCAACGCCTTATTGAACCCGGCTGCCAGCTGACGCGCCGCAGGACTCAACAATTTGTTGCGAGAGCTCATGGCCAAGCCATCCGCCTCACGCACGGTTTCACAGCCGACAATGTCCACGTCCAGAAAAAACGTTGCGCACATGTCGCGGATCAACCGGTACTGCTGGAAGTCTTTCTTACCGAAGTAAGCCCGCTGTGGCCGCACCAGGTTCAGTAGTTTCATCACCACGGTCAGCACACCGGTAAAGTGTCCCGGTCGATTGGCCCCGCACAGCGCCAAACTGAACTGGTCTTCCTGCACCGAGAAACGAAACCCATCGGCGTACATGTCGTCGTAAGTGGGCTGGATGACGTAATCAACGCCAATGGTTTCAGCCAACTCCAGGTCTTCCGCCAGCGTGTCAGGATAGTTGGCCAGGTCTGCAGGGTCGTTAAACTGGGTAGGGTTCACGTAGATGCTGAGCACGGTGATATCCTGCTCGGCCACGCTGCGTTCGAGCAAGGAGGCATGGCCCTGATGCAGTGCCCCCATGGTGGGCACAAACCCTATGTTACCGGGCAGGGATGCGCGCAGCTTACGCCACGCGGGCAGATCTTTGATCACCTTCATGCGTAACTTTCTACCGTCGCCGGAAACACACCCGCCTGGACATCCTCATGATAGGTGTCCACCGCCTCAAGAATCTGTGCCTGGCCTTTGAGGTAGTGGCGCAGAAACTTGGGTTTAAAGCCATTGTCCATGCCGAGCATGTCATGCAACACCAGCACCTGTCCGTCGGTATCAGCGCCGGCGCCAATGCCGATGGTTGGGATCTTCAATTCCCGGGTAATACGTTGCGCCAGCGGTGCGGGAACACATTCCAGAACCAGCGCACAACAACCTGCCGCTTCAATATCGCGCGCCTGCTTGAGGATCTGTTCCGCAGCACCTTCATTGCGGCCTTGTACCTTGTGGCCACCAAATGCTTCCACCGACTGCGGGGTGAGGCCAAGGTGCCCCATGACCGGCACACCGGATTCAACAATATGCGCCATGATGTCCAACTGGCCTGGCGCTCCTTCAATTTTTACGCAGTTACTGCCGGCCTGCATCAGGTCATTGACGGCGTCCATGGCCGGTGCCAAACCTTTGCGCACGCTTAAGAATGGCATGTCGCCGACAATAAACTTGTCCGGGGCACCACGCCGTACCGCCGCCACATGGGTAGCCATCATTTCTACTGTGGCATGTACTGTGCTGCTGTACCCGTGCATCACCATGGCCAGGCTGTCGCCCACCAACAGCGTGTCGACGTTGGATTCATTGAGGATTCGCGCCGACCAATGGTCATAGCAGGTCAGCATGGAGATTTTTTTACCCTGGCATTTGCGCCGGGCAAAATCGAGAACCGAAAAAGAAGATTGCATAATGCCTCCCGTTTTAAAGGGAGGGACGTTTGCCGTTAGCACCCAGGGCGAGCCTGTGCGCATCTGGTACCTGTCCCTCATAACGCTGTTACCAGCGTGTAGATCAAGTCCTAGCTAAGTCGTTCATCCTTGTGCGCGCGTGCCCGACAAAATGCTGAGCACCCGCGACGTTCCACCAAAGTCTCCAGCGCGAAGCTTGGAGCTGCTGAAGCGGAATCTAGGAGTGAAAAGAGGGAACTTCAATATTGATTTTGTCAGTGGAATTTGGTGAGGAAATAGCACTAGGATGTCGGACAAGCAGGCGCGTGGTGGCAAACCATCCGGCCTGCGCAAGCGACTAACAACCACACACAACCATCAACCAGGACCATCCGTGAAAGCCATTCTGCCTCTGCTCACCGCCCTCCTTCTCAGTGCCTGCGTCCAGGAAAACAACCCGCGCAATCTGCGGTTAGGGGATGTGACCCTGGGGGCCCAGTTGATCGACCTGAAAGCCGCCTTGGAAGCCAACGCCATCGACCGTGACGAATATGAAAAGATGAAACGCGGGTTGGTGAACGCCGCCAGCATGTGCACCGCGTACGACGAAGAAGAGCCTGATGAAGAGGATGACAGCTGGTTGTTCTAACCTAGTCTGTTGGTCCCCGCAGCACGCCCAGTTTGCCCGCCAGGCTGACAACCTCGCGAATAGTTTGGGCACCCAACCTGGCTTTGAGCTGATTGATGTGGAACGTCACCGTGGATTCCGAAATCTCCAGTGACGCGCTGATCTGTTTGTTTGAAAGGCCGGCTTTCAGCAGTTGCAGCACCTCGATCATGCGCGGAGGTCGTCGCCCTGTAGATTTTCGACCACCGGTGCAATTTCGGGGTCCCAATACTTTCCCATCACGTTGCAAAGCCTGTGTCAGGCGCTCACTCTGGTCAGCCGAAATAGAAACTTATGAAACAGATCGACCTGTTGATGATCGACGACCACGCTCTGGTGATCGAGGGTGTCCGCGGCCTGCTCAGCGCCCAGCGTGAAGATGTGTTGTTGCATAGCGCCAACTCCCTGGCCCAGGCCCGTGGATTGATCACACAAGTTGAGCCTGCGGTGCTGGTGGTTGATCTGGCGATGCCCGATGCAGAATCGCATCCGCCCGCCGCCCCCAGTGCTGGGTGTTTTCTATGCCACGGTCATAGCAGGCCACAATGTGCACCCCGTCGCGTTCGCCCGGATCTACATTTTCCGAAAAGACTTTGATACGCGTGTGGTCTGCGGTTGCCGTGTTCAGCACAGCAGCAAACTTTTGCCACAATTGAGGTTCACCTAGAAACTCTACCGATGTTGCCACCTGTTGCAGATTAGGGCGAGGCAGGCGCACGCCAAACATGGTGGCACCCTGTGGGCGGCTGGCAGCTTCAAGCTCGCCGCCGTAACCGTGCACAATGTCCAAACACACTCCAAGCCCTACCCCTTCGCCAGGTTTGTTCAACGCCATGCGGCGTTTCTTGGTTGGCTGCAGAACATTCGCCAATTCTTCCTCCGTGAGACCCGGGCCTTGATCGTAGACCCTAAGCACGATGTCATCCCCCACCGGCCGGCAAATCACCAGAATGCGCTGGCCAGCAGAATACTTCATGGCATTGCTCACCAGGTTGGTGATGATGCGCATCAAGCGATTTCTGTCTATGCACACCTCAGCAACCGAACTTCGCCAGGTAATGTCTTTACCCGCGCTTCGTGCCTGAGCCTCAAGCATGGGTGCCAAAGCACCAAACAACTGCCTGACATCTACCGACTCGATGATCGGCACGTTGGCGATATCCACATGGCGGTTGGTAACAGTCAGCGTGTCCAGCAGGCTTTTTATACCTGCTAATGCCTCGTCCAAACGCGCCGCTGTGGTGGCCTGCTGGGGAGACGAATCGCCTTGTTGCATCTGACGACTCAGCTGGGAGCGCTGGCAGGTGGTGGTTGATAGCAATGAACAGGTGGTTGGTCACCTGTCCCTGAAAGGTGGACGCTTTGATCGCGGCATCCACCGCTGTGAACTGGGCATGGGATTAGAATTTGGCTACTGGCGTCTGGGACTCGGCGCGCAACTGCTGAAGATCGCCATCGAGCAGGCACAATCCGTTGCGACGTTGGACTGGTTGGACCTGCGCGTCATTCATATCAATCAACCGGCAATCAACCTGTATCTGAAGCATGGCTTTGCCGAAGTCAGCCGCATCCCCGACTTCTGCCGGATCGACGCGCAGCCGGTGGATGACATCTTCATGTCTCTGTGGGTTGGCAGCCCCAGGTCAAGTGGCTGAGCTGGGGCATTTGTCTCTAAGCGAGCAGTTCCTGCACCGCCCGCTTGGCCATCACCTTCACCAGGTGCGCTCGATATTCTGCCGACGCGTGCAAGTCGCTGTTGAACCCAGCATCCGGCACTTCCACCGCATCCAACGCATCTGCATCCAACTGCTGATTCAGCACGTCTTCAATACCCGTGGCGCGGAACGCGCACGGCCCGGCACCGGTGACCCCGACCCGTACGCCGTCGTCGAACTCTGCCACCAGCACGCCAACCACCGCATAACGTGAAGCTGGGTTCGGGAACTTTTTGTAGGCTGCGCGTTTCGGTATCGGGAAAGAGATGCGGGTGAGAATTTCGCCCGGGTGCAGGGCGGTTTGCGGGGGACGATGCAGGGGCGCCAGGTCAGCATCGGGCGGGAGAGCCTGGAGCGTCGGCCTCCCTTCCTGGTCTTCGCCACCCAGAACCCGATCGAGCAGGAGGGCACCTACCCCCTGCCCGAGGCCCA
>CAZLYS010000387.1:0-5233 GCA_964563415.1 uncultured Halomicronema sp. | reverse complement strand
GGAAATGTTCGGGGTCGAGGCGATTGAGCACGACGTTGGCATCGGTCACGGTGACTTCCGTGCCGCCTTTGTCGTAGCAAACGGGGCCCGGTTCGGCTCCTGCGCTGCGCGGCCCGACGCGAAACGCGCCGCCATCATCCACATAGGCGATACTGCCGCCCCCCGCGCCAATGGTCTGAACGTCGATCATCGGCACCATGACGGGATATCCCGCAATCCAGGTGTCACGGGCAGTGGCTTCGGCAAAGCCCCGCTCGGTCACAATCCCGATGTCGGTGCTGGTGCCGCCCATATCAAAGGTGATGAGGCGATCGCGCTGTGACTGCTCGCCTGCTGCGGCCCCTCCAAGCACCCCAGCGGCAAGCCCTGACAGCAGTAGCGTCACAGGTTGTTCACCCGCCACGTCAGCGGTGGCTACCCCGCCGTTAGAGCGCATAATGTGGAGTTCGCCCCGCACGGCTTGTTCCTTCAAACTGCGGCTGAGGTTTTGGATGTAACGCTTCACCTTGGGGCCGACGAAGGCGTTGATGCAGGTGGTGGTGAACCGCTCAAACTCGCGGAACTGGGGAAAGATACTGGCACTGGTGGTAATGAAGGCCTCGGGGAAAAGGTCCTGGGCCAATTCCGCGACGCGGTCTTCGTGACGGGAGTCGAAGTAGGAGTTGAGGAAGCAGATCGCGACAGACTCCACGCCAGCGGCTTTGAGTTCCAGAATGGCGGTGCGGGCAGCGTCTTCGTCCAAGGCAGTCAGCACTTCACCCCGTGGGTCGAGCCGTTCGGGGACGACTTTGCGATCGCGCCGTTTCACCAACGGGCGTGCCTGCCAGGGAATATCCTGCATGATGGAGTAGTGCTGAGGGCGCTGGTGGCGACCAATGTGGACGATGTCGCGATAGCCCTCGGTGGTGATCATGCCGGTGCGAGCACCGTCGTGAGTGAGCAGGGTATTGGTGGCGATCGTGGTGCCGTGGAGCACGTGCTCAATGTCGCCGTAGTCGGCCTGGGCCATGGCACACAGAGTTTGGATGCCCTGCATCATGCCAATGGAAGGATCGTCAACGGTGGTGGGAACTTTGTGAATCCAGGTCTGCTGCTGGGCCACATCGGCCAAGATCAGGTCGGTAAAGGTGCCGCCAATGTCTACGCCGATGAGTCTCATACGCTATCCCTACGTGCCAATGTTGCCTCAGATTCTAGGGAGAGACGGCGTGGGCAAAATGTTCAGGTTGCACGTTTGGGGCGATCGCGGAGTAACTTGCCATTGGCAGGGCGATCGAAACCTGCGAATTACCCATCTAGCGGGGATGACGCTTTTTGTGAAACAGAATATGGCGACGAATCCACTGCATATAGGTTTGCTCTGTGCGATCGGAGTCGTGCTTCATGCGAATCGCATCACGCACTTGTTCTAACAACTTCTTGGGGCGAGGTTCAGATTGCATCGGGTAGGACACCCGCAACGATGATAAACAAACCCTAAGCAATCCAAAACCTGTAATGGAGGGCTGATTATACTGAACTCGTCAGCCTAATCACCCATATTCGGAGAGTCAGGCAGAATACGTCTGTCCAATAAGTATAGTTAGGCGGCTACTCAGAAGCTATCTTCCAGTAATCGAAGTCAAGTCGCGTTGCATCGATCTTAAGTCAGATCTGAAATAGATCTTTCTATATACCTTACCAAGCGGCACTCGCCGCTCAAATCTCTTTAATATCGCTGTAAGAGCTTTTAGCAGGCAAAGAAAATAAAGTAGCTTTGCAGAAGAATGTCATAATATGGCTAGCACCATGCTCGATATAGACCTCAAGAACCAAGTTGGCTTATTCCTTATAGTTTCTCAGTTTGGGCTTGTTTTTCTTACTTTTATCTTATATTTATTGGGGGGTTATAATTTTGATGAGATGAGCACATGTATTGCCTTGATAGTACCGATGGTAAGTGTTTATGCAACAGCATTTGTAAAATACTTCATATCCAATAAATCAGTAGTGTCTAGAAAAAACATAAAACATACTGTGACCTGGCAATATGCCTTTATTTCCTTCGCAATTCCTGTATCTTTTATCATGTTTATTGGCCTGATTATTATTCTTAAGCCATTCCAGTTTTTTGGAAGTTTTGAAAACTTCAAAGGTGTTCTTTTAATGGCTGAATCAGTGTTTGGAGCCTACATAGGTCTCATAATGAACTCATTGATAGAGACCTAAGCTCGAGAGGTAGCCTTACTTCTTCTTCAATCGAATGAACTATTTCAGTGACGTAGTCGCTTGTCTCTCCATCCCTTCCTATGCTGTAGCTTGTCTCATCCGTAGGAGGAATAAACCCGCTACTTACAAATAATGTAGCATCTACAAGGATACTTATACTGCTTGCAGACTCTAGTGTAGGAACCACAGTAAGCTCTAACATCTCCCAGTTATTGTTAGTTAACTGCCTACGCAAATCTACCTTAACCCTAAGAAAAGTCGATGTTTTTTCTACAATTTTAAACTTATCACCAAATCTCTGACTGAACTCATTGAGTATCACTTCAATGACATACTGTTTAATTTCAAGCACCTCAAAAATTGTCAATTCTCTATTTACTTGAATAAACTCTATGGTGATCGGAGGGACACTATACACTTCGTCGATGATCGGAGGGACACTATACACTTCGTCTAAACCGTAGTCCAGAAAACATTCTGCTATGTATAACTCACCAGAAAAATCAACAAAGTAGTCAGAGCTGACCCGAGTGTACAAATATTGGGAATAAAGAAGGTATTCTGGACATATTGGAGGTTTTGGCTCCGTAGGATATTCGAAGGGAACCGTAGGATATTCGAAGGGAACCGTAGGATATTCGAAGGGATCAGATAGTGGTAAATCTTCTTCAGATAGTGGTAAACTTTCTGCTGCATCAATTAACAGTGTAGCTTGAGTCAATAAAGCTACAGTAAATAGAATGAGTAGGTCACGATTTCCTCTCAATTTTTGCTTCATTTCTTCTACCCTACAATATCAACTATTAATTTTTTTACTGAAGATGCTTATGAGGTCTGCATTAAGTACTGTCTCCTTAGTTAAAGGTGATTATCTTATTGCAGATCGAGATTCGCCAATCCGTAAAGACTCTTAATCAGTGAGTCTAACAATGCCTCGATCCTAGGAGAAGAAAAGCAGTTACGTCGCTTCATAGGGTGGGGTTGGTAAACGTAACTTAATAGACGTAGGTATTTGGGAACCTAGCATTTGCGTGCACTCGGACTGCTTTGTTCAGAATCTGCTTAGCACGATAGGATTTCTGCAGCCTGTGACGCCCTACGTTAGCTCAAAGTGCTAGCTCAGTGATGCCATGATTTCATTCCTCTGACGCGGTTGGTAACTAGCAAAACATTGCCCAATCAACTTTCTGATCAAGATAGAACCATCGATTCAATGACCTTACCCGATGGGAACTGCCACCTTACTGCGAATTAACCGCGATCGCCTCCAGCAGCGATTGGTTACTCCTACCCTATGCGATCGCTGGTTGCGAGTTTGCGATCGCTGTTTCACGACTCGGCAATCAGCAACACATCAACTCAGGGAGAGCCGCTCTTCTATCGCCCTCTAGGTGAGCGGTGTAGGATGGTAGCAAGGAGGGCAATATGAACGTTCCTATCATCGACGAAGTCGTTGAACAGTTGAAAGCCATGCCTCAGCCTTTGCAAAGGCAGGTGCTTGAGTTTGTTCGATCATTGGTAAAAGCAGAAGTTAGAGGGACACCAGGGTCGCAATTATTACGGTTTGCTGGCTCAATTCCTGCTGATGATCTGCAGTTAATGCGTGAAGCAATTGAACGAGATTGTGAACGGGTCGATGTTGATGAGTGGTAGTTTTTTGCTCGATACCAACATCGTTATTGCGCTGTTTGCTGATGAGGCGATCGTCAAAGATAATCTGGTTCAAGCCAGTGAAGTTTTCATTCCAAGCATTGTCATTGGCGAGCTTTGTTACGGAGCCAGGAAGTCAGGACGAGTCAAAGCAAACTTAGCAAGAATTGATGAATTAGCTGCTGGCAGCAGGATATTAGGATGTGATGCTGAAACGGCTCGACAATATGGCGAAGTTAAGAATAATTTGAGACTCAAAGGTCGTCCATTACCTGAGAATGATGTATGGATTGCAGCCCTGGCATTGCAGCATGATCTGATGCTGGTTACGCGAGATGCACATTTTCAAGCAGTGGAGAGTTTGCAAACCGTATCTTGGTAAGTAAAGCCGCCGCATAACAATCCGGTCGGAGCAGACTGCTAAAGTCTTCGGTGTGGATGCAAAGGTGTTGACAACCGCTGACCCAAGACGTTCATTCCAAGTGCGGGCTTAACGATCTCCTGATTTCAGTCCTTTTACGCGGTTGGTAACTAGCAAAACATTGCCCAATCGGCTTTCTCGTCAGGATAGAGCCATCGATTTGATGACCTTGCCGTATGGGAACTGCCACCTTGTTACGAATTAACCGCGATCGCATTGAGAAATGCCAGGGATGCTTGAAAAGTCGGATTCGTCAACGGCTCTCAGAGGCGGCAAGTTTGCGCGCAGCGATGGAAGCGGTGCTTCAGAAAACAGCGTCCTAATTATCTCGGCTGTAGCTATAAGTAGGCCCGAATGTTATCAACTCCCGTTTCGCTAGGATGACGCTTTGGGTGGAACAAGATGAAATCTCGAATGTAGTAAACGTAAGACTTCTCTGTTTTTAAGCTGAAATGTCGCAGCCGTATGGACTGACGCACTGGGTCAAGCAAGCGAGGTTTCTGAGATTGTGTCATGGAGTTAGATGCTGGATAACATCGTTATCAGGGGTGTTATTCAGCACTTCTGCCGGATAACACCCTACATTCCCAGAGTTAACTATCAGATTTGCTATCTAACACCCCGCAAGTATGGAGCTAGACAGTAAAGTTGCTATTTAACGCCCGAGAGATTGGGGGTTATCCGGCGGATCTGCAATATAAGTGCGGGCATGTGGGGTATTATCCGGCAGATCTGACGTTGAATATATCGTTAGGTGGCGCGGCAATGTTTTCGCATATTTTCGTTGGTGTGCGTGATTTCGAGCAGGCTTTTGCGTTCTATGAACCGCTCATGACAGTCCTTGAAATTGAACTTCGCTTTTGTGAGCGCAACCGACCTTGGGCTGGATGGCAATTGCCTAATAGACCTGTTGTGAATTAGAGAAAAATTGGCTATATCAACAGAAGTGGCGCA
>CAZLYS010000386.1:0-5233 GCA_964563415.1 uncultured Halomicronema sp. | reverse complement strand
ATCTGGCAAAGCCTCTAAAGTCTTTTCCCATTGGCGCGAGATTGTTTCCCAGTGTGCTGTTAAATCTGTCGGCAAATTGGCGATCTCTCTCTGCAGCAAGGTTTCTGGATTAGTCAAAGACTCCTGTAAATCGGCTAAAAGCTCTGCCGAGTTAAGCTCTGCAGCTTGCTCCAATTCAGTTAAACGATTCGCCAACTCAGCTTCAAAATTTTCTTGGAGAACATCGACTGATTCTTCAAAGATCGACTTTTCGGTATATTCAATCAGATCTTGTCCGAGGGCTGTGTCACGCCAATCAAGTTCAGGATTGATCACCTCATCCAGCGCAATAGCCATCCCCGTCGCGCCCCTGATTTGAAAAATAAGATCGTTATAGTCGCGATCGGAGCCATTATCCAATCGCAAATCTTCAAAAACGAAGGTGCTGCCATCGCCTGTGACATCGGCAATTTGTCCGAGTTGAAAAGCATCTTGTGGGTTGGCCGTAGCCATTGAAAATAGAGGGGTCCTTGTGCCCTGTGTCGTGAAGTTTTGGTCAACAGCTGATACAGTCCCATGAGGAATCAGCAACATCCCCAACTGGTCATTAGGGACAAACTCAAATGTCTGAGGACCCAAATACTCCCCTTTATTGTGGGGAGCTCCGGGCTCTAAACTTTGCTTATATTTTGCTCCTTGAGTCGGATCAGAAATCACCACTCGACCCAATAGAGAATCGCTTAAAGCCCGGTCCATCGCTTCTTGAACAAAATCGAGGCCTACT
The DNA here is from genome assembly GCA_964563415.1 of uncultured Halomicronema sp. GTDB lineage: Bacteria > Cyanobacteriota > Cyanobacteriia > Phormidesmidales > Phormidesmidaceae > Halomicronema. Next base: position 4,470 of record CAZLYS010000386.1, on the reverse strand, counting down.
AACTCATCCATATCGGTCATGCTAAAGAAGGCTAACTCCCCTTCATAACCACCACTATCGACCAGAAAGTCAACGGTAACCTGACCACTGTTACCAACAGTCAAAACGCCACTTTCAAACAGCGAAAAATCAGATGTCAGAAAATTGTCCGTCACCATTTCTAGGGCTGATTGATCAGCTTCATCTAAAGCTTGCTTGACCCGAGCTGGAGTTCCATCCGTTCCCTCCGTGGTCTCACCATCAATGTTTTGTAAGTCAGACAGAAAATTTAGGGAGGTATTTTCTTGAGCAATAGGAGTTGATTCGATGTCGTTGACATTGAGGAATTGAGGCTTGTTCATCTTCTTCTAAATCGGTTAAGAGCAACTGCCAAAGAGCCCTTTCAGGCCTGGAAACGACGCACACCCGGGACAAATCTCTGTCCTACTAACCTCTTGGTGGCGATTGCTTCGCGATATGCAGTCATTCATCAAAAATGCGAAAAATGAATTACCTTGACCAGCAACGAATTGGTTAAGGGCATCAAGCAAGGACGGAACTTAACAGTTGCGACATTCTGTCAAGATTGCCCTTGGTCCCAGCACTCCAGAATAAGTCTCCAATTGAAAGCCCTGATCGTATTGAGATGACTATCAAAGCTCTAATGCGGGGGAAAATGCATATTCTGCCAGTGGACAAACCAAAGAGTGTTTGTCGTGATGAGAGCAGAACCATGCAGTCACCAACTTCCCTGCAAAAGCGAGAGTACTATGTTGAAGTCACCGAATGGGGAAGACGTACATTCATTTCCGTCAGAGCTCACAGTTCTTTAGCAGCTATTCAGATAGCAAAGCTAAATGCCCGTAATGAACTGGGTTGGGAAGGCGTGACGAACATCTATCGCGCCTATCCCACACCTGGAATTAAGCCGATGGGAAACGGGCACTCGTCACTAGCAGAAGACTGTTGTTCATCGGTTCAAGGCTGGGACTTAAACAGGTCTTGATGAGATAGAGGTAGTAACTGTCAAGCGCCTGCCCGTAATGAGGAGTTAATTGCGAGACAGTTATAGAGGATTAAACAGAATAGAAAAATAAATTCCTTGCTCTTGCAGGGTGCCTCCTCTGGATGGTGCAGAAATTAAGGGCAAGCCAATATCCAAGCGAGCAGTGAGTTGATTGCGATCGCCCTGTTGCCACTGTAACCCCATGCCCACCGACGCCAGTGTATTAGTCTCTGGGTTCGGTTGATCGCCACTATTCCAGCCAGTACCAAAGTCGGCAAAAGGAGCTAGCTGCAGTGTGCCATTCCATTCGGGTACCCGTAGGACGGGGAACCGGACTTCGGCAGAGGCAAACACGCCGTTATCGGTTAAGAGCTGATCTTGACGATAGCCGCGCACGGTACTGACACCTCCCAAACTAAATTGCTCGGATGATAATAGTTGTTGATTGGCGAACTGCAAGTCTCCACGGAGAAACAAGGTCATGTCATTCCCCAACAAACGCACCCACTGAGCCTGTCCTTGCCAGGCCAAAAACTGGCTATCAGCAATGTTGCCAACTCCCTCAATGGTTGGCAGCACTGTCGAGTTAAAGGCATCAACGCCGATACTGAGTTGAGATCGCAATGCCAGCACCTGCTCCGCATCTTGTAGCGTATAGTCTTGAAACAGTCTCAAAGCCGATACACGAGTAGTGCCATCAACATCACTACTTAAGGAAAAGCCAAATGGTTCACCGAATAAAAACGACTGACTGTTGCGATAGGAGCCTGTGACCCCGATCGCAAGTTCTTGAAACTGACTATTCTGAATAGTGCGGCTCAGCGGTTGGCGCCAAGTTAATTCGATTTGAGTGGATTGTGACTCAATGTCAGGCCCCTCACCATCGCCATCAATATCAAAAAAAGGCTCCTCGATGACGTCATTCCAAGACTGACTGGCAGTAATCCCTAACGTACCGTTTTCAGGATTAATCGGAATTTGATAACTAAAATCCAATACATTGCTGCCATCGGTATTGCCGTATCCCAGTAGGATGCGATCGCCCACCCCAGAGAGGTTACTCTCGCTAACGACGAGTTGGCGCTGAAAGCTGCCAATGCTGGGTGATCTACTGTTATCCAAACGTAGCGGCATGGCAAATGAGGGTGCTTCTTCAATCTGGACTGCTAGCAGGCTGCTGCCGACTCGGCTACCAGCCGTCAACTCAGCATTGACCCGCTCAATCAGAGGGTCAATTTGTAGCAGGTGGAGACTCTCTTGCAACCGCTCCACATTGAGCGCTTCACCCTCAGCCACATGGAGTCGGGCTCTCACATAATCGCTATGCAGGCGTTGGTTGCCATCGATTTGAATCGTTTCAACAGTGCCCTCAATGACTTCAATGATGACCTCACCAATTTCCAACTGTCTCGTAGTCTCGGGGATTCGTACCACGGCCCCTGAAGTCGTATAGCCCTCCCGGCGATAAATGTTTGCCACTTCATCAGCGAGTATTAGCAAGCCATCTAAAGTCATTAGTCGATAGCTCCAGCCCTCGCCATCCGTAATTTCATTTTCTAAAGTCTCGGACTCAAAAACTTGATTGCCTCTAAAGATCAAGTCAGTTACTCCGAGTTCTTCTAAGAAACCATCAGGTGGGATGTTGTCTGATGGCTCAGGCACTGTTTGGTGATCGGGAGTCAGCGGCTCTAACTCGGCTGGCTCATCTGTTCTTGGGGTTATTGAAGGCGGAGAGACCGGACTTAAGGGATCAATATCTTGAGGTAAAGGTTGTTTCACTGTAGCTGGTGGCACCTGACTCAGCGCTGTCGGTTCCTGTGCCTGATCATCAGGCATCATTACGGCTTCATCTGTCAGATTGACAGGTAGCGATCGCGACAGTTGAGAGAAGGCTGGCACTGCTGAGGAAGGTTCAGGAGAAATGGGCAACTGTTCAGCACTCTGAGGAATAGTGATAGCGGCAGGCTCGGGCGAATGTTTATCACTAGATAGGTGCGCACCTGCTGCTTCAGTTAGGTGGGTAGTTTGCACTTCAGGTGTAGAGGAAGCGAGTGCAGCCTGATTCTCCATAGCTGGCTCTTGACTGAACAGGATGGTGGACTCAGTGGTCACCGTTGGCTTCTGGCTAACTTCCTTAACGGACACGTCTGACGATACACTCTGGCCATTTTGGTCGACTACATCGCTCTGATTAAATTGTTCAACAGTCTGAGGCGGTAAATATGGGTATTGCATCAAACAATCCTTGAGTGACGCCGCTGAATGATTCCATCACGTAGCCTAATGCATCTACTGATACGAATCATTTCTCCAGTTGTTTCAATGCTTTTTTCTCTCAATCAGGAAGCTGTCAATCAAGAATGCCGCGAAACAGGAAGCCATAATTCCTGTTTGGCTGGCAGGGTAGTCGTGATAAAACACTCAACCAACATGAATGTTTGATGAACTTAAAAGCTTCAAGTTTCCTACATGAAGATAATTGAGCAACTTGGCAGCCTATCAGAAGTTCGGAATGTCGAGCACCTGCTCCAGTCATCTCCTCTATCAGAGGATTACCAGCAATTGCCGCACTAACACCTACCCTCATTTCAAACGATAGATACTCTGTAACGACTCGATTTTGCATAAAGACCACATCGTCAGACCTAGAAGTTGATGAAGTTCAATTTAGGGTACTTGGTAATTATGTGGTTACAGAAGGACATTTTCCCATTTCTCAGCAGAGCCATGCATCATCCTGCAATCCGCTGTCTCGCTGATGATGGAGTAATGGACCAATTGTTTCAGAAAGTTCAACAAGGCTGTCTAGACTCGACTGTAGCTCGGCCAGACCGGCTGATCCTTCATTTCCAAAGCATACTTGCTATTTGTGTGCAATCAGGGGATACGGCTAGTGCAGGTAAATACCTGAACATAATCGGCTGGTTATATTTCACAGCTCGAAAGTATGAAAAATCTCTATCCTGTAGCCGAGCAGCTACCGCCATGTTGGAAAATACAGGTGCCCTGACAGAACACGCGCTAGCACTCTATCTCCAGGGAATCAATTATTCTGAGCAGGATCAATTGCACGATGCGGAAATGTATTTACAAAGAGCGTTAGTATGCTTCGGAAGCCTAGAAGAGGATAGCTATGAAAATCAAGTTCTTCTAAATCTAGGGAGAGTATACGTTCGCCAGCGTAAGTTCTCATTTGCTCTGAGTTGCTACGAGTCGGTATTAGATAGCTTACTAAGACACCCTGACCGTGAATTTACAAGGCAGATGCTGAATGAGGTTCTGAGCTTGCTGATGCGATTGTGCCAAAATCTCCGGTCAGGCGACTATGCAGGCATTCTGTATCAGAAAGCATTAACAAATCGTCTCAAGTCCATCAACCAAGTACTCTTCTCTGCTTAAGGCGTGTCATCAATCAAGCCAATAACAGAGGTAGCTAGGGTTTCCTGAAAAAATCTGAACCCGTTGTAGGTCAGAGCTTTAAGCCC
>CAZLYS010000385.1:1532-5242 GCA_964563415.1 uncultured Halomicronema sp. | reverse complement strand
CTGCCATTGCCAACGGTAGGCAATATCCGCAAACTGACCCGGCTGGGCCAGATATAGCGCTTGATCCGTCAGTCTGATGGCTTGCTGTCGCAAGTGCTCAGAAGCCGTGAAGGTTTTGTTCGCTTGTTGCTCACTCCACCAAGCTTGATACTCATACAGACCACCCAAATTTCCTAGAGAGTAGGATTGTGCCCGTTTGTCTCCCAGGTGCTCGGCTTCTTCGATCGCTAAGCTAACTTGTTGGATTGGGTACTCCCAATGAGGTGTGCTCTCTTGTTGTGAAGTGGCACAAATTTCGCTCTTGGCTGCCTGAATGCGGCCATATACGCGATCACGTTGGAGTGGCAAATGGGTCAAGTCAATCTGCCGAATCAGGGGTTTGACACTGACGTATTCTCCTAGGGTGTTAAGGAGCCGAGCGTGGTTCAACTGAGCTTGGGTTCTGAGCGGTTCAGCGCTCGCTGCCTCAAGCATCAGATAGTGTCGTTGAGCTTGATTATAGTAGTCTACTGCCGACTCGACTAAGGCAACGCCAGCTTGACAACGCCAAGGCAAATAATTGAATTTTTGGGGCAGGACCCGCTCTTGATCGCGATCACCTAAGGCCCGATAGGTATTGCCGAGCGCTAGGATAGCTGCTTCTCGCTGAATTGAAGGACCGATAATTTGGGTTAACGATTCTAATAGAGATTGAGAGTCTTCCAATCGCCCCGACTGCCGCAGCACATCCCCCAGGAGGCGCCAAGCCTCTATGTGGTTGTCACCCAGGAGAGAGGACTCTCTTAGGTGGTATAAAGTTGGGGTTAACTGCTGACGGCTGACGCAAAATTGAGGCTCGATTTGCAGCGTTATCGCTAATTCGTCACAAGCCTGGAAGTTCAATCCCAGTTCGGCAAGGGCTTGAGCTTGATACAACCGACTTTGAAAATAAAGCTCATCCGCTTGTAAGCGATCGCGATACAACGCTTCAGCCAACTGCCAAATTTCCCTAGCCTGCTCCAGGTTGCCAACTGTAAAGTGAGATCGCCCTAGGTTCATTAAAGTGGCGGCCAAAGATGACCAATCAGCCTCTTGCTCAAATAATTGGGCAGCTGCTTCAAGGGACTGGATGGCATCGCCAAACTGCCCCGCATCATATTGGTTCTTGCCGGCCTCGAAAATTCGCGTAGCCTCGGCAGTAGTCGTCTCACCAGCGGATACTGGGATACCAAAGACTCCGTGAGGATATGAGATCACCAACATTAGACAAAAACTGAGTAGACCCATGCATATCCATCGCCAGATACGGAACCAGCGTAAACGGGGGGCGAGCCATCGGTATCGCATGATGAAGGTGAATATTTGGATGACATTAGGCATTTAAAGTTGGACGTTCTGATGAACTGATAGAGCCTTCACTCTTTCTAGGCTTGAGCTTTGAATTTTACCTGCGAATTTAAAGCAACTCACGTCCCTTTATTCGCCCAGTAGGAGCTGAGACAGGATATATATCTAATCTTTAATGCCTGTGAGGCTAATACTTGAACCTAAAAAGCTGATTTCTGAAGTCTGAAAGGTTAGGAAATCCCGAAAAATAGGCCAGGGGAATGGAGGTCTTTGGATAGATTTTTCCCATTCGTTACCTATCATCAAGCCATCCTAAAATTACTTATCGGAGCAGTGCCAACTAAGCGTAGTCGTTGACTAAATCTTTCCAAAGGGAATTGAGGGCCTTAGTAGCAGTATTCCAGAGAATTTGTGTGCAAACTTCATTATTGGGCAAAGTGGTATTCTCCCACTAGTTAAGGTCATGCTGTATATTTTCCATGAAACTCAAATGCTAGTCCTAAACTATTAGGCTTGAACGCCCACCAACTCTAGCTCTCTAACCAGGCCTCATGAGGATTTCCAGATGCCATAAATCTTCTAAATCCTGATATTCAGGTTCGGGTGGCATTGACTTAGCAGACTTATTGGTTAAGTCTTTATGTTTGTTGACTTTTCTTCGACGACAAATTTTGCAAGGCAAGTAAATAGCTTGTAAATAACAAGTTAGACAATTCATGATTGGTCAGGTAATAAAATACAGTGGTAGATAACCTGACGACAAAATATTTAGTGCGGCGTAGTTGAGCAATTGATGCAGTAATAAGCTCGCAGTTCTGCTCTATCACATCGATCGAAATGAATTGTGTTGACGCTCGGTGAGCATTCTGGTTTCTACATTAGCCTGGCATTGATCGCGACGCTCGCTGACATCAATCAATGCTGAAAGAATCATTAATACCAGTGCAGTTAAAACTGATAATCCCCCTATAGAAATGGGGTTGGAATGATGGGCGTCATCACAGTGGCAACATTCTGAGCAACAACGTCCATGACCATGAGAATGGCAAGCCATATCTATATGCCTCGAAAAGTAGTGGAATGCCTGAATTCAAAGATGTTACGTTTCTCATACACAAATCATGTCAAACAAGGAAATAGATTATTTGTATGATGAAAACGGTTGTTCAAGAACTTCTTTGAAGCTATATAAATGGAGGAAGAGATGCTACCCTGAATAACTCTGAAGCGGAGTATCAGAGGTATTCTTCAGGCCTAGGAGATGCTTTCGCCCCAAAAGACCTATAGGCAAAGATCAACCTATAAACCTGCGGGGGTATAGTAGTCGAAATAGATTTGGTTAGGGACAAAAGGGGAACTAGTACGATAGCCAAAATCATCAAATGTCATAGCATCGCCATCGCTAGTCCAAGTGGAGTAAGAATTGTTTCCGATTGAACCTCGGGTTGCATCAATATAGCTATCGATAAACTCCTCTCCTTCTCTCCCCGCATCGGTATCACTTTCGAAAGTCCAGTCAATGCGTCGAAATCCAACTCGGTTACCATTATCAGCAAACACATTGTCAGTTCTACCTACGAATAGTCCATCTCCGATATCGGCAACGCCCCAACCACTAAAGCGATCTCCATTTGTATAGAAGTAGGTGAATCGATAGCCTTCATCACTGTCAGGGCTCTGAGTCGGAAAATCGGCTTCGATGTTGTAAAAATCATTGAAGTTGTCATAGTCCCGAAAAGCCTGACTATCAGCATCACCATATTCGCCACCTAAGCCTTTGCCATAGGTTCTAACGTTGTCAGATGTAATGCCAGATTCAGCATCGTAGTAAGACGTGATCTCAATGATGTCTTGGTAGCCGCTATCGGAATTTAACTCGGTAACGTCTGTGATGTCGTAGTACCCTGTGAAATTTCCGGCATAGTCGTAGCGATCTCGTCTTCCAAGGCTGATGTTGTCTTGCTCATCAGCATATCCATAGCCGGTGTAGTGATCGCCATAAGTACCAGTGCTTTGGTCATAGTCGAAATAGGTAAATTCAAACCGAACATCATTCAAAGGATTAGGAGAGCTTCCCGTACCCGACGAGGATTCCCAACCGATTAATATAGGCTCCCAGTTACCTCTCACCGTTGTGAGGTTTCCGTAGTCCTGGATAGTCGTATCGTTGGTGCCGCCCATAAACCAAACGACATTGCTACCAGTCGTTGAGTCGCGCCAAAGAATATCCGGGGAGTCGTCCTCATTAAAATCGGCGATTCCTTTAATATCCCAGTTGCCTTCTACCGTTGTGACGTTTCCGTAGCCTTGGATAGTCGTATTGTTGGCACCGCCCATAAACCAAACGACATTGCTACCAGTCGTTGAGTCGCGCCAAAGAATAT
>CAZLYS010000385.1:0-1432 GCA_964563415.1 uncultured Halomicronema sp. | reverse complement strand
CCGGGGAGTCGTCTGCATTAAAATCGGCGATCCCTTTGATGTCCCAACCACCGCCAACAATCGGTAAATATCCGTAGCTCTGAATCTCGGTATTGTTAGTGCCGCCCATGAACCAAAGGGCATTGCTGCCATTGGCTGGGTCGCGCCAGAGAATATCAGGCGCATCATCTCCATTAAAATCAGCAACTGCTTTGATATCCCAGCTGCCCACTACGGTCGTCAGATTTGCGGAATTTTGAATTTCAGTATTGTTGGTGCCGCCCATAAACCAGACAACATTGTCACCTGTTGTGGCATTTCGCCAAAGGACGTCAGGAGCATCATCACGATTAAAGTCAATGCCAAAGGATTGAGGCATAACGCTTACACCTGGATTGATAACCAAGTTGGGATTGATGCCGATAACAGGATTCAAGCTACTTAAAGAGACTGACCTTTCTGTTGTCTCTAATAGGGGCACTCCTTGTGGGTGTTCTTCATCCAGAACTTGAGTAAGAGCGCTAGCTCTCCCGAATTGAGATTCCTGGAAAATCTGTACCTGCTCACTGCAGTCGTCTGACGTTTCCGTCTGCGGCTCAGCATTCGTAGCTTTATACAGTGGAAAATGTCCAGAACTCTGTTTCGCCAATGTGTCAGCCAACAGCAGTCGCTGTCCTTGCACGGCGAGAACTGGGGCTAGTTCAGAAAGAGGGCTAACCTTAGCATCTTGCCGGACTGATTTGATGAAACGATTGGTCAAAGGATTCAATTTCATCAGTGATTACCTCAATGCCTTCTATCTCTCTTTTGGTTTCGGCAATCAGGCAATATGCAGTTGTCGTAAATTTAATTTCTAAGCTCAGAGCCGACACGCTATCGACATGCACGCTGTCGCATGAGAATCGTTTGGCTAGCTAAGGTAATGAGGCAACCTCTTTGAGGGCTTCATCGGGCAACACGTAAGAGTGTGCAACGTACTCTTCACCCTCGGGCATTAACTCGGGGTACCGTAAACCCGGCAAAATTTGAACGGCAAAGATTTCTTGAACGCCAACGTCAAATGTCAGGTTGGCAATAGTTTTCCCTGTCTGCAAATTGATAATCCAGATGCCACAGGTGCGCTCCTCTAATCGTTCTGTTAGTGGCAGCCCACTAAACACCGCGGTTTCTCTGACTTGTGACAAACCGACAAAGGCAAAATTGCCGTAAAAATCTAATCCCCTGGTCAACCCTGGAAACATTGCGACTGTTTCGCGCTTACCGGTCATCATGTCGACTTTAGCCAAACTGCCATGGCCCGACTCTTGTACCCATAATGATTCTTGATGCCAGCGAGGCGAGTGGGGCATCGACAGGCCATCCGTGAGAATGGTATTCGTATCTACTGCCATTGAAAGTCCGCCGATCGCTTTGTGAGCGTGCCAGCCGCGAGGGGGATCAGTGCTGCCCAAAG
>CAZLYS010000384.1:0-5247 GCA_964563415.1 uncultured Halomicronema sp. | reverse complement strand
CTCTTAATATGGTGGCCAACTTAGTCAACCTTGGCTAGTCAAAAGTTTTTCTGCTAAGGATGATGGCTGCAAGCCCCGATGGTAGAGCAGTTCTAGAAAGCGATCGCAGCACTTCGCTCACGAGATGAACCGCAATTAATCTCCGTAAAGTTCTGGAATCATGCGATCGCGTGACGTAGATTATCTTACCGACCTGATACAGGTCACATAGCTAACTCAATAGACTCCCTACACTAGGTTTAATCCAATTTGTCTGCTTCTAGTGTCGTTACAGTTCCTGACTGGGAACTTAGAACCTTGATGCTAAGTCGTGGCAAATGGGCATGTTAAGCCTATCTCTGACAGCACCTGCAGGTGCTTACCCTGGAAATACTTCATACGTCCTATGACTTACACCACCAGCCAACCAGAAACCGAAAGCAAGGTTTTGACTGATGCAGACTTGGATGATGACAAGGCGCTGAGTGAAGTGACCCCGCCGGACGATGCTGATTTGATGACCGCTGATGATGACGACCTAATGGCAGGTGTCACCGTCGGTGTGAGTCAGACCAAGACGCGTCGCACAACGGATTTGGTGCGTCTTTATCTACAAGAGATTGGTCGCGTACGGTTGTTACAGCGAGACGAAGAAGTATCAGAAGCCCAGCACGTGCAGCGCTACATGGAGCTCATTGAGCTGCGAGACAGTACTGGTGAGCAGAGTGGTGGTGTACTCGAAACGTATGCTCGCCTAATGCGGACCCGCGATCGCCTCACTTCTCACTTGGGCTATCGCCCCTCTCTAGAGAAATGGGCCAAAGAATCAGAAGTGCCCTTGGCGGATCTCAAGCCCACCCTCGTAGAAGGCAAACGGGTTTGGGCCGAATTGGCTGAAATCTCTACCGATGAACTGGATGTGGTCATTCGAGAAGGCATCCGCGCTAAAGAACACATGATTAAGGCCAATTTGCGGTTAGTCGTCTCAGTGGCGAAAAAATATCAAAACCGCGGCCTGGAACTCCTCGATCTAATCCAAGAAGGTACGCTGGGTCTGGAGCGAGCAGTCGAAAAATTTGACCCGACCAAAGGCTACCGGTTTAGCACTTATGCTTACTGGTGGATTCGCCAAGGCATCACACGGGCGATCGCCACTCAAAGTCGCACCATTCGCCTGCCGGTTCACATTACTGAAAAGCTCAACAAAATCAAAAAAGCTCAGCGCAAGCTGTCTCAAGATAAGGGGCATACCCCTTCTTTGGACGACATTGCTAAAGAGCTCAAGATGGAGCCCGAGCAAGTACGAGAGGTGCTAGTACGGGTGCCGCGATCGGTATCGCTTGACACCAAGGTGGGCAAAGAGCGCGATACCGAGTTGGGAGAACTGCTAGAAACTGACAGCATCTCGCCTGAAGAGCTCATGATGCGCGAGTCTTTGCGCCGCGATCTTAAGCAGCTCATGTCAGAGTTGACGGATCGTGAGCGGGATGTGATCCATCTGCGGTTTGGCCTCAAAGATGGAACCCCTTATTCCCTTGCAGAAATTGGTCGCACCTTGGAACTGTCTCGTGAACGGGTTCGCCAAATTGAGTCCAAAGCACTACAAAAGCTTCGTCAGCCCAAGCGCCGCAATCGTGTCCGCGATTATCTAGAGGCGCTTGGCTAAGCTCTGAGCCTGCGGATAATTCTAAATCTCTAAACCCTTTCCGATGACTGTCTTTGTCAACAATCGGGAAGGGTTTAGGATTTAGGGACAAGTTCAAGAATAACCAGCGACATCAAATGTGATACGAATCGTTATTCTGCCGTTGGGGGAATGTAGTTCCCCGCTGGGTCAAAGGCTTCTTTTTCAGCGACTAGGCCGAGATGCTTCATGGTGGAGCGATCCGGGGCGTAAACGCCGTTTTCCCACTCACTGATGGTCTGACGCCGCACGCCGATGGCTTCCGCAAATTGAGATTGCGTCAGCTTCATGTGCAGGCGCAACGCTCGAATGGCTGCCTGGTCCCACTTGATAGCCCCGGCTTCTCGCTGAATCTTGTACTCAGCCTGAAACCTTTTGAAGGTTACCCGTTGCTGTGCAAGGTCTACTTGAGCCACACGGTAGCCTGCCTTGACCCACGCTTGCGATGGGTATCCACCCTTGCTGCGGTTGGCCCACCAAGACCTCTTAGCCCGGGCAGTTGCCGGTAGCTGGCCGTTGACTTGGGCTTCCAATTCATCAATCGTGAGGGTAAACGTATCTGCCTCAGTTTGAGAGAGTCGTTGGTATAGGGGATAGTATTTGCTGCCAGGTTTCATCGCGATCGCCTACATCCCACTACGCTTGATATGCCTGAAATTGCTTTGCCCCCTTACTGTGAAGGAATCAGGAATCTAGGCCAGCCTACAGTCGACTCATAATGACCCAACCCAAAGGCAGCCGTTCAGAGCATCTCTAGTGGCTTAATACTACTCAGCCAAACTCGTAACGGCACCTAACTTCAAGGGTTTTCACGATCATCTGTGATATTGGTCACCGCTTCTCAGGTCAACCAAGGAGTGCTCTCAGAATTCTCAGGGAGCTGTTAAGCCTCACTTATTTGCCAGTCAGAGAGCCTTCAGGACTGAGCCGCACTATAGGACTCAAGATGATTGATTCACTTAACACCGCTAAGGAGTTCAAACCATGAAACGTTTTGCCATTGCTCTCACTGCTTTGACCGTTGCCACGATTGCTGTCGCACCTGCCGCCTATGCCGCACCTAACTTTGATGAATTGCGCCAGGCAAATCTGGATAAAGATGCTGTCAACTTCGATGAGCTGCGCCAGGAAAATCTCAACAAAGATGCCATCCAAGAAATCACAGTCAAATCCATCAGCCTCGATGAATTGCGTCGCGAAAATTTGGATAAAGACGCCGTCAACTTTGATGAGCTGCGTCAGGAAAATCTCGACAAAGATGCCATCACTGAAGTGTATGTAAAAGGCATCGACTTTGATGAGTTACGTCAGGAAAACTTGGATCAAGATGCCTCAATTCTGGATGAGTTGCGCCAAGAAAATCTAGAAAAAGGGAATAAGTTTGACGAGCTACGTCGCGAAAATTTAGATAAAGATACGGCTGACTTTGATGAGCTGCGCCAAGAGAACTTGGACAAAGACGCTGTTACTGAAATCCAGATCAAGGGAACTGATTTTGACGAATTGCGTCAAGAAAACCTGGATAAGGACGCATCTGCGCTGGATGAATTGCGCCAAGAGAACTTAGAAAAAGGCGCAAAGTTTGACGCACTGCGTCGGGAAAATCTCGACAAAGATGCCATCAATACTGATGACATCCGTCGTGAGAATCTCGACAAAGATTAGGGTGATTTGCTCATTTCTGTTTGTGTGTGTGTTCTTTCTGTTCGTTTGTGTGTGTTCGCTCCTCTCCTGTAATACGAGTCCTCGCTGGGTCGCTCCGGCGGGGATTTTTTTATGGGTTGTACCAAGGACGATCGCACAGCTGCGACTCAGTCCATGCTGCATTCAGCAAAGGTTGCATGAGCGCAGCGCTGCCCACATTCATGCAGAAAACACTTTTGTAGTATTTGTAGTATTCTGTTGATGCTGATAAAGCTCGCTAAAGCTTATTTTCATGGGAATCCGAATTGAGTCATACGCCCCTTGCTACCTTGATGCTGTAGTACGGTTGTCGCTGCAGGCCTGGACCCCGGTTTTTGATTCTATGCAGCGTACGATGAACGCAGAGGTTTATCAGGCGTTCTATCCTGAGCATTGGCGTATTAGCCAACAGGCGGCGGTTGAGACTGTTTGTGCCGCCGCAGACACCTCGGTATGGCTCGCGATCGAAAAAGATACTCCAGTCGGTTTTGTCGCTGTGAAACTTCACCCAGAAGATCGCATGGGCGAAATCTATATGGTTGCGGTTGATCCAGCCTTTCAAGATCGTGGCATTGGTACCGCTCTGCTTGACTTTTCGCTTGATTGGATGAAAGATGCCGGAATGGCGATCGCGATGGTGGAGACGGGTGGCGACCCTGGTCATGCGCCAGCCCGCAGAGCTTACGAGAAGGCTGGTTTCGAGCTTTGGCCCGTCGCCCGATATTTCAAAAGCCTTTGAGGGTGGAGCAATTACTGCATCATCTACCCAGACCTTAGCGCCCTCCAAGAGGACTTCATCTCAACGTTTACAGCTATCTGCAGCGGTTAATGAAGTGGTGAACATTTGATGGGACTCGGCAACTGCCACAAGTTATACCGATTCTCTAAAATCCAGCTACACATCTTCCCCCTTTGCCCCCTTGTCCCCCAGAGCCCTCAACTCCGATCTGTAGCTCTATTCTGGGGAACTGGTATCAAGTGCTTGTTTGAGCCAGTTAGCGACTGTATAAGGTCATGACATCAGCCAAATCCATCCGCGATCGCGTCCCCAATGCAAACTCAGACTGATGGCCACGTGCCAAGTGATCGGCAGCGGCACAGCCAATCATCGCGGCATTATCAGTACAGTATTTCAATGGGGGAAATAAAACCTGCAAGTTGTGTTCCTCTGCAGCGGCGGCGAGATGTTGACGAAGACCGCTATTGGCCGCGACACCACCGCCGATCGCGATCGTTTGAAGCCCATGATCTAGCGCGCAACGAATTGTCCGCTTGGTCAAGCCATGCGCCACCGTCTGCTGGAAGCTGGCGCACAAATCTGGTACCGGCAGAGGATCACCTCCCTCGGCTTGCAAAGATTGCACCAGCCGCAGCACTGCTGTCTTTAAACCGCTAAAGCTGGAATCATAGGGATGAAAGCCGCCATCCGGCAGCGAAATGTTGCCTTCGGGCAATTTAAACTCGGTGGGATTGCCCTGCGCTGCCAGCTTATCAATAACGGGACCGCCGGGATAACCCAAATCCAACAGTCGAGCCACCTTATCAAAGGCTTCCCCAGCGGCATCGTCGCGGGTTTTACCCAACATTTCATACTGGCCACAATCTTTGACGTGAATCAGGCTGGTGTGCCCGCCCGATACGAGCAGACAAAGGTAGGGCGGCTGCAGCTCCGGTTGACTTAAATAAGAGGCGTAGATGTGGCCTTCTAAATGGTGAATGCCGAGAAAGGGTTTATTGTGCAGCATGGCAAGGGTTTTACCAGCGGTGACGCCGACCATGAGCGCACCCACCAAACCGGGCGCACAGGTCGAGGCAATGCCGTCAATTTCTGACCAGTCAAGACCAGTATGCTCTAACGCGGTTTCTGTAACCGCTCCTAAATTTTCCACATGGGCGCGAGA
>CAZLYS010000383.1:0-5259 GCA_964563415.1 uncultured Halomicronema sp. | reverse complement strand
GCATGTAAATTGTATTTGTGAAAAGGGTTGTCGCTTTAAGCAGTTTCTACAAATTTTTTTTTGGTGACATTCTTTTTAATAACAGAATAAAAACGCAGTCACTTCGTATTGGTTATTGGTTTGTTGTATTTGCAGGCTAGCCTGGTGGGCCATGGCAGGGCCGGCCTCCAGGTACTGAAAATGTACAGTGGGCTGCTCAGCAATGCCCAGTGCGTTCAGTACCACGCTGGTGCCAAACTGGCCCAATGCCCTGCCCTGCTGCAGGCCTTCAGCCACCTGGGTGGCCAGGGCGGCATAGGGTTGTTGCGGCACAACATTGGCCGCAACCAGCACCGGGCTGGCCCCTGCGGCCATCAAAAAAGCAGGCTCGGCCATGGTTTGGGCAATTACGTACTGCCAGGCAGCCAGCAGCGCAGCCTCTGGGCTAATACCAATTGCCTGCGCCTGGGTGGCCACTGCGCCTGCGGCTGGTAGCTCAAAATGATAAGTAGCATGCCCTTGTACCTGCGGCTGCACATAGTGGCCGGGGGCCAGTTGTGCCAGGGGGCCGCTGTTGCCATACAGCTGCTGCCACTGGGCCAGCAGCCAGGGGTAGGCATGCGCCACATGCTGCTCTGGGGTGAGCAGTTGTTTACTGCCTACTGCCATTTGCTGTTGCCAAAAGGCAGCTGGTGTGGGTATTGCCTGCTGTGCCCCCTCATGTATATGTTGCAGGGCACTGGTAAACAATGCCTCGTACTGCGCATAGCGCCCCTCAGTCATAAACGGGCTGGCATACTCATGCAGGCAGGCTACACCCTCGTCAGTCACTTCATAGTTCAGGTCAAACAGCGTATCGCCACGCATATATGCGTTAAAGTCAAGGCGAGCTGTGTTTGAAGTACCCAGCTTTTGCAGGCGCATTTGGTCCTGCACATGCCAGTTATTAAGATTAAAAAGGGTATCAAACAAAGGGTTGCCGGTAGTGGCACGTATGCCTGCGGCCTGCTTAATTTCAAATAACGACAGGTGCTCGTGCTGCTTTACGGCCAGCAGCTGTGCATCAACAGCCTTAATTAGCTCGGCCCAGGTAATGCCTTCAGGTATTTGCAGCCTAAAGGGTACAGTATTTAAAAAGCACCCCAGCAGCTGGTCGCCGTCAGGTATCAGGGGGCGGTTAAAAGTAACCAGCCCCACCAGTAAGTCATTACTCAGGCTTAGTGTGCGCAAAGCATACAGGTAAGCTGCAAACAACACTGTTTTAGTAGTGGTATTGTGCTGGCTGGCGGCCTGCCGCACCCGATGGGCCATGCTTTTGTCATAAGTGCTGCGCACTGCATGGTGCTGCCCACCCCTGGCTGTTGAGGGGACGGCAAGCTTCTGGTACCCCTTTAATGTATTGCGCCAGTAGGTAACGGCCTGCTGGTCTTTTTTAGCCAGCAGTTCGGCAGTAATGGCATTTTTATAGGTGGCCTGTAATACAGGCAGCTGATAGTCAGGGTTAGCCAACAGCGCACCGTACGTATTATTTAACTCGGTAATAAGGGTGGCCACACTCCAGCCATCAAGTATGGCATGGTGGTATTCAAACAACAGTTCATGGTGGTTAGCAGCCAGCTTGTACAGGGCCATGCGCCATAGGGGGGCTGCATCTAAATCAAAATGCTGTTTACGGCCCGCCTCAATATGGGCCTGCATGGTTTGCTGCTGGCTGGCGGCAGGCTGCCTGCTCAGGTCATGGTAAGCAAATGGCTGCTGAACCGCCCGGTACACAATATGGGCAAAATGGTTAATATCAAAACCCGTACGCAGCACCTCATGCTTTTGCATTAGCAGGGCCAGGGCCTGTTGTATCAGGTCAACATCAAGCTGCGCATAATAAATGGGGCGCATTACCTGCTGCAAATACAGCCCCTCGCCGGGTTGTGTTTTGCTTATGTAACTAATTGACTGCTCAACGTCACTCATAGGCATAACCGCCGCTACCTGGGGCAGTTGCCTGCCGCTAAGGTACTGCTGCTCAAACTGCTGCAGGTAGGTGGCTACCTCTGCAAGGGCCTCAGCATCAACAGGCATTTGCCGGGTATCAATCAAGGTGGCCAATGCCCTGATGCTGTCATGGTTATACAGGTCGGGCATGGTTAGCCGCAGCTGCAGGTGGTGGTTCAGGGCGCCAATAAGCCGCACGGCCAGTATGGAGTCGCCCCCGCTTCTAAAAAAGGGCTCGGTAACGCCCACCTGCTTTTTGCCCAGCACCTGCTGCCAGTAGGGCTGTAGCTGCGCTTCTAGGGCATTGGTGGGTGCCTCGTATTCCTTAGCACTGGTTAGCTCAAGGGCCAGCAGCCTGGCACGGTTGGCCTTGCCATTAACCGTAACAGGTATTTCTGGCACCACCATAAAATAATTGGGCATCATATACTCAGGCAGGCTGGCCTCTATGAGGGTGCGCACGGCAGCCTCATCAAACTGGCCTTTGGCCTGCACGTAGGCTACCAACTGCAGGGTGCCCCCTTCAGAAGGTCTGGTAAGCACCACCACATTCTGCACACTACCTGCTGCCAGTATGGCCTGCTCAATCTCGCCCAGCTCAATACGGTTGCCACGTATCTTTACCTGGTTATCCAGCCGCCCTAAAAACTCTATGCTACCATCGGGCAGCCAGCGGGCCAGATCACCGGTTTTGTACAGCTTCTGGTTAAAGTCAAGGGGGCTTTGTACAAAGCGCTGCTCAGTTAGGTCTGGGCGGTTTATATAACCTGGGCTCAGGTTAACGCCGCCAATGTACAACTGCCCCGACACCCCTACCGGTTGCAGTTGCATCCATTCATTAAATATATACAGCTGGGTATTGTCAATGGGTTTGCCAATAGGTATGCGGTGGTACGGGGCGGAGGTGCTAACCTCGTGGTACGATACATCAATAGCAGCCTCAGTAGGGCCATACAGGTTGTGCAGGCGCAGGTGTGGGCATGCCTGTAGCAGCTGCTGGGCATCATCAACCTTAAGCGCCTCACCACTGGCAAACACATGCCTTAAGGTGGCCAAGGCACTAAAATCACCAGTTTCATTCAGGTACACCAGCAATGCATTCAGCATAGAGGGCACAAAATGGCAAATGGAAATGCCTGCCCCGGCAAAGGTAGCCAGCAACTGGGCGGGATCTTTTTCTGCACCGGGTTTGGCCAATACCAAACGGGCCCCACACATTGACCACCAGAACAGTTCCCACACTGATACATCAAACACCACTGGGGTTTTCTGTATAATGCGGTCAGCGGCAGTTAAGGGGTAAGCGCGCTGCATCCACCACAGGCGGTTTACCAATGATTGGTGCTTAATTTGTACGCCCTTGGGCTTGCCGGTTGAGCCTGAGGTGTAAATAATATAGGCCAGCCCATCAGGCTCAGCCCGGTTAATTGGTGTGGTGGGGTAGCCTTTGGCTTGACTCAGATCAAAGGCGGCAATCACACCCTCATATTGGGGCAGGTGTGCCGGTGTGGCAATTAGCACCTGGGCACCCGCGTTTTCAAGCGCGTACCGGCACCGCTCAAACGGGTGCTGGGCCGAGAGGGGCATGTACACATGCCCGGCCTTTACAATGCCAAACAGGGCCACCATCAGTTCAAAGCTGCGGGGCATCAACAGGCCAATAACCTGCCCGGTGCCGGGGGCCTGCTGTTGCAGCCAATGGGCCACCTGGTTTGACTGCGCATCAAGCGCAGCATAACTCATGTGCTGCCCTTCATATTCTAAAGCAACTGCATGGGGTGTTTTGGCTGCCTGTGCCATAAACAGGCTCACCATGGTGTGGTGGGCCGGGTAGGCATGGGCAGTGGCATTAAAATTATCTATAATTTGAATGGTTTGCTGCGGCGGTATCAACTGCACCTGCCCGGTGGGCTCAGTGCGCCGGTTCAGCAAATCTTCAAGCAGGTAGCCATACAGTGCAGCCAGCTGGGCCACATAGGCCTGGTCAAACTTATTTGTGTCATAATCAATACTCAGCTGCAGGCCTTCAGTACCTTCATCACTAAACTGCCACACCATTTCAAACTGTATGGGGGTTTGCTTAGGCCATGCCTGTAGCCCATCAAGGTAAAGGCCTATGCCGTATTGCTGCACCAGCTCTGTGGCTGGCAAGCCCAATATATTGTGCAGCGGCAGGGCGGCGGCCTTCATATCGCGCAGCATATGGTCGCGCATGGTACCCAGGTATTGCGTAAGGGGCACATCAGTGGCGGCACCAAAACGCACCGGCACCAGCGTGTGCGGTGCCTGCTTGTGCAGGTAGGCAGGGGTATACAACAGCAGGTCTGTCACAGAGCTGCCCTTTTGCAACATAACAGCCAATACCGATAGCAACACCACCTGCTTGGCCTGGGGCGTAGGGGCCACCTGCTGCAGGGCCTGGTAGGCAGCCGGCCCCATGGCCATACCGTATGGGGCAACACGGTTGGCCGCACCAGGGCTGGCCAGCGGGCCATAGTCAAGGCAGGTGGCATAGGCATATCCTTCAAGCCGCTGGCCCCAGTACTTACGTAGTGCAGCCTGCTGGTTACTTACCGCAGGGGCATCCAGGGGCGGTTGCCCTGGCCCTTGGTTGGTGGCTTGCAGGTTAGTGTTTGACATATGAAGTGCTATGGTTTTAAGTGCTTCAGTTAGTTTAGGGTAGTAGCCTTAAATACAATCAGGCTTAAAATGTAAAGTCAAAGGTATCTTCAGCTTCAAGTGCTGGCTGGCCGGCATCAAGGTACTGGCTCATGGGCACCTCAGGCTGGGCGGCAATGGCTGTTACCATATCAGTAAACTGCTGCACGTGGCCCTGCATGGCCTCCTGGCTAAAGTAGGCCAGGCTGTACTCTACCTTCAACTCAAGGCCATGGTCACGCTCAAATACAAAAAGGCTTATTGGGTATTTGGCAGCCTGGCTGGGCAGGGCATAAGGGCTAAAGGTAAGCCCCTGGGTGGCCACCACCTCTTCCTGAAAATTCTGGTACACAAACATGGCCTCAAACAGGCTGTTTGCGGCGTTGTGCTCCTGGTTAAGCTGGCGCATCATATCGGCCAGGTCATACATCTGGTTGCTGTTGGCCGTAACCAGATAGCTGTGGTTGGCCAAGGCAAAATCAATAAAGCTATGGCTGTAGTCAGACTGTAACCTGATGGGCAGCGTTTTGGCAAACATACCCGCCACGGGGGCCAGCTCGTCTTGCAGGCGGCCGGTGGTATTAATGCCAATGGTAATATCGTCCTGGCCACACAATTGCGATAAAAACAGAT
>CAZLYS010000382.1:0-5280 GCA_964563415.1 uncultured Halomicronema sp. | reverse complement strand
CTTTTGATGCACCGTTTGCACTCGGTTATTGTTACCGACAACATTGCCATCTCCAGTGATGATAGTTGCCCCATGAGCACTGCCACCAATGCCAACACTGCGTTTTCCGGAAACGGTGACAGTGGTGGTTTGGATAACTTGATTGTTACTAGCATTTGGCTTATCAATGATGGGCTCAGCTGCCAACTCGCTAGGCAATCCTTTTCGCTGCCGTTGTCCACCAGCGTAGTAAGCCAGGGCAAAGTTATCTGCACCCTTCATGTCTAGAACTGGGTGTTGTTCTCCATCTGTCAAGGCAGGAACCAATTCACTAGCATATGTAGCTAGATCAGACGCATAGACAAATCCATCTTGTTTAGAAGATCCCTCGCCACATAACCCCTTAATTAATGAATAAGTAAAGGCACTGTAAGGTTTGCCAGTAAGCGATTCTTCGTCAGCCCTAGAAGAGGCAATCATTACAATTCCTCGTCCCTTAGCAAACATCCTTTGGGCTTCATCAGGCAATGCTTTTTTAGCCGCTCCATAAGTGGACAAATCGCCTAACCCTCCAGCATGGCAACAGTCCAGTAAAATCAGGAGTCTTTGAGCTGGGATTTTTTCTAGAAGGTCTACAAATTTATTCCCACTAAGAGCAGTTTTTCCCAGCTTTTCTCTATCATATCCGTAGGGCAGCAGTAAGTAAGATTCCACAGGTTCAAGCAGTTGATGCCCGTGTCCTGAAAAGTAAATCACCACCGTAGATTCGCTAGTAGTAGAGTTAGCTAATGCCTCTAGTGTCTCTACGATATTTGAGCGAGTAGCCTCTTCGTCTGTAAGCAAGTGCACTTGTTCCTTCGGATAAGCACACCTTTCCGGGTCTTTCAAAATTTTGGCTAGGCCTTTCGCATCCGTAGCGGTATCCGGCAAATCATAGCCGACACCAATCAAGCAAGCGTGTCCTTGCTCAAAACGATCGCTCATCTGCTGCTACCTTTCTATGTATATGGGGACTTTCCTAACGATTATGGCTGTTGACAACGAAGTCCGTACACCCTTTTAGCAACAAAAATATTCATTCAGATACGCAGACGCAATTTCCAGCTAGATTCTGTAGTAGCTCATCCGTTTAAGCGGCACAATCGCTTCCACCTTCTATCGCTGATGAAAATTTTTCACTATGGCCTATCAGGTTTAGCTGCTGCAATGCTGGGATCCCTTTCCAGTTCTCCAGCTCTGGCTCAGGCCAAGGTGCTAGTAACCCCCGATACATTGACCATCACTGGGACTCGTGGTGCTGCTGATCTTGAAACCCGTACTTTAGTAGTGCGCTCGACTGAGCCGGTGACTGACCTACGTGTCTACACATTTGATTTGTACAATAGCGATCGCGATCGGGTTTTTCCTCAAAGCCTCATTACCGCGCCTTCTACCATCGACCAGGTTGAGGTCGATGCCCTGGAAGAATTGCCTGTGGAGTTTAGTTTCCAGGATGCCCCCAGTGGGGAGTTTCAGGGAGATTTATTACTCAGCTACCAGGGCAACGAGGTGACCGTTCCCATCCTTGTTCGTGTCAAGGATGCCTGGTACGGGCCGTTTGTCCTACTAATTTTCGGGGTCATGCTGGGGACGACTGTGTCCAGTTACAGCCGTTGGGGCAGAACCAACGATGAGGTCACGGTCAGCATTGAAAGCCTGCGAACTCAGATTACAACTGACCAAAAGCTGCCACCATCTTTCGCCTCTCGCATTGCAACTTACTTGGCGGATGCGCAACTGGCCCGTGATACCAAGCAACTGGAGGTTGCTCGTCAGTCTATTACAAAAGCGAGAACGGTTTGGAACAAATGGTTCCGTCAGCGATCGCAATGGTTAGCGGCTTTAGATATCGGCAAGACCTTGTATGAAAAGCTGGTAACCCTACCGCCAAATGAGGCTCAGGCCCTTTACCTACAAGTTATCCAGCGGGAATTGAAAGATACATTGGATAGCGTGGTAGATCTTGCTGATGCGGGCAAACTCGGACAGCACGTTAATCGTTTCTCACGACAGTCAGCTCTGTATCTACGGGTTCATCGCAAACATCTTAGTTTTCAAAATAAATTGGATGACTTAAACCCAAACAGTTGGGCATCCACCGACCAGCAAACACTACAGGGCTTAAAGGATAGCGTCATTAGCTTTGCCTCAAGATTAAGCAGCCTGCAACCTTCTAAACAGCCTGAAGAACCACAACTACGATCAATTGAGCAAGAACTGAATCAGGCTGCGAGAACTCTCAATGCCCTAAAAACAAGAGTTGAGGATTCTCCACCGATTGAGGATTTGGGAGAATTCACACCTGGGAAAGGTAAATCGGTGGACAGCAAAGCGGCTGAAAGTGATGGAGAAGCTGACATAGCTGAGGTCTTAGTTGCTGAAGTCCCCTCTTTTGCCGACGACGAAAATCCAGTTTTGCAGGGGATTACAGCCCTTATACCCAATCCCAATCGACGGCTACAGCTCTTTTCCGTCACTGGGTACCTGACAACGATTGTGTTTCTTGCTGGGACAGGCTTTAGTCAACTCTATCTAGAGAATCCCACCTTCGGTTCGAGTGGACTGCGGGATTACTTTGCTCTGCTAGCTTGGGGATTTGGGGCCGAAGCCACCCGCAGTGCTGTAACCAATGCCTTACGACGCACAAATGATTCTAGAGACTGACTTGACCGCTGTAGTTGCTACTTGTGGCTTCTAGCCAGCTATGGCCGGAATAGTACATAGTTATCGTAGCTTCTGAATCAACAGTTGCTTGAGCCTTCAACCACTCCAAGCCGTCTACAATTGCTTGCTGCGTAGCTCCCTCATCATGAAGCAATCTCAAATGCTGATTGTTGTTAGGATAAGCACACAGTTCTGGAGCAACCAAAATTTGTTGCGATGCCTGCATATCTTTCACCGTGACAGATTAAGACAGTTGCGGTTCGGCACATCTTCCTACTCCAAACAATAGCGCATATCCATAGTCGAAAGTTTGTTTCATAGAATAGATCAAACCCTATTCGGGTAGTAAAAACAGCGTATTTTTAATTCCATTTACAGTTTTCTCGTCTAAAGATTTTGCTGACTCGATCAAATTAAAGAAAGATGTATTCAGGCTATAGTATTTTCCTAATGTTTCTTTTTGAAGCTCGTTAAGCTCCTGAAAAGGATGTCTTATATTCCGATACTTCACAATTAACTGTTGTAGTTTCGATACTAATATCTTTCCTTCTTTCTGTCCCCAATTTACATATTTATCACATTCTTGATGAGAATAATTTGGTATTTCTCTGAAAAGACTTTTGATTTTCAGCACAAGCTTTTCATCTGTTATCTTGAGTGAATCTAAAATACTTAAATCAGACCTGATGTTTCGAGCAATTTGGGCATATGTTATGGCATTCATCGAAGGACTTACTGCAAGGCAATGAGCATTGTAAAGGAGCAAAGCAAGCCTATAATCAAACATGCAATAGGATGCCCGATTGTCTTTAATCATTGACTTTACTGCATATTCAAATCCTCGACCAAATGAAAAATTGTATGGCTGCTCCATGTCAAGAATTTTGTTGAAATTTATACAGAAATAAAAATATCTTGTTTGATTCTGGTACATGGAATTCAGTGAAGCAGCTTTTTCTATTGTCCTTGAACAAAAGTCTCGCAGTTGATCATCCTTTGAGATTAAATCGTCAATTATTTGCTTGATTTCAAAAAGATATCTTTCTGGTTCTTTTGCTATTTCGAGAGCTAAGTAGAATGCTTCATTCCAGCGGGCTTTGTCTAGTTTTTCTGCTACATACCAATTGGGCTGTCTGGCTAAAGTCTTGGCGGCTAAGTATTCCTGAAACGTCAGATGTGAAAACGACCAGATTTTGTGGGCTCTCTCAACCAAAATTCCATGTTGCTCTGCAATACTCACCAATACTGCTCTACTGTCCTCAACTGAAATCTGAAGATGCTCCGATATATATTCACAAATTTCTGACTCCTCAAACAACACAAAGTTCTCTGCCTGTTCAAACTTGCGAACTGCTAGATTGCTCAGTAGTTGCTTACGTTCATCTAAGGTTAATTGCCGATAGATTTCACTCTTGGTCTCTCGACTAATTCCTCGTCTGTCATCCCATTGCCTTAGCAGTAAATCTAAACCTTCTCGATACAGATCGGACCGTTTCTCTGGCAAAGATTTTGAGTCTTCAAAAATCCAACACGTTAAACTTAGCAGCACTGGTATTACCGCAAGCTCAGCGGTTTGCGGATGTTCACTCAGCTTTTTCATGAATTGCTCTTTTAGCGCTTCACCCTCTTCTGGTGTTTCTGCTATTGCCGTAAACCAATTCAACGGGAAGCTTTCTACCTGCTCCGGCTTAAAGTCCGCCACCTCTATGGGACTGAACTGTTCTGGAATATACTCCGTTGTTTGAGTACGACAAGTCAGAACGAAGCGATTTTGGTCGTATTTTTTAGCAAACCTTCGCAGTTCATCCTGTACTTTTTGTTGTAAAACACTGGGAACTTCATCTAGACCGTCCAACAAAACCAAGACTTTTCCTTGCCTTAGAAGTTGCTTAGTTTGCTCTTCTCCGTCTAATTCAAATTCCTCATGGATATGCCGAAACAGGCTAAATTCAGCTTCATCAACATCCCGCAGCTCAAGCAAATAGGGGATGTAGTCTTCTAGGAAATCACCTGTGGCGCAGCCTACTGCTAAGTGCCTCAAAAATGTGCTTTTCCCGGAACCAGGTTTCCCTAGCACCATCAACCGAGGATAGTTTTCGCTTTCGGCGACTTGTAATCCCTGTAACCGCTCTCCTCTCTTTGCCAGCCCCAATCGGTCAAACTGTTCTCGGAGATTCTGTCCTTTGAGTAATCCTGGAATGTTGGCTCGATAATCCTGCACTTCCAGAACATAAACATCCACATAAAGCTGATTAACATCGACCTGGCGCCTGTTCAAAAGCTGAATCTTGCCAAAATTAGTGAGAACTTTCTCAGATGCTCGCGATCGCACCTGCTGAATAATTGAGTCAATGGGTGCTGGCGGGGGCTGAAGATATTGACGGATGATTTCTGCGTCGGCTCCCTCGAAGATGATGTTGTGATCGCCAACGATATTGCGATCACCTGTAATCAAAACAGCATTGTCAGCATTACCGCCGAGTGCCAATGCGCGATCTCCCGTGGCTAATGTTGCCCGCCCTGATTGAATGGCTAGAAGTAACACTTGTTGCTGTTCATCCGTGAGGGCATTGCCTACAACTCGCTGGATAATTGCTT
>CAZLYS010000381.1:0-5292 GCA_964563415.1 uncultured Halomicronema sp. | reverse complement strand
CACCTCTAGAAGGCTGATCAGATCAGCCTTCAGAGTCAGCCGCCTCAGCTTCGAGGGTCAAGACTGCGGGTTGTTCGCGCACTTTGGCTTCAAGCGGGCGCACTTTGCCAACGAGTTGAATGAGTGAGTCAAACGTCGGTGCCGCTGCATTGGCAATGTAACCGGCATCTGATGCCACGCTGGCTGGCGCGGCTTTCATGGCTTCTTCAATCAGGCGCTGCTGGTTACGATCGATCGCGGGACTCAGCAAAACGGCCCCGTTGTTAATCGCCCGACTCTCATGCAGCACCCGAAAGGTGTCTGTCGGAAACTCGTTGCGATATTGCTGAAACTCTTCTTCCGCAATCGCTCCGGCGGCAACTTCACCAGCAGCGACCCATTCCAAGACAGTTTTTGGAGTGGGCGCAAAGCGAATTTCGTCAAAGGTCAGACCATACAGGTCATACAAGGGCAGGTAATAGCCCGTTGCAGAACCCGGTTCCCCCAGAGCGATGACTTCATTGGCCAAGTCTGATAAAGCTTCGGCAGAGCTATCGGCAGGGACAACCAACACCGATCGCTGTTGCGGACTGCCCTGTAGAGGAAATAGGGGCACATATTGTGCATCATCAATGGCGATCGCAGCCAACCCAGCTGGCGCAAAGGCCAAATCCCACGCTTGTGTCTGAATCTGCTCAACTGCCCGAATTTCATTAAATACCGGCTCTAGTTCGACTTGGGCTTTGAGGGTTTCGCCCAAATAATCTTGCAAGGGAGCATAAGCCTCGACCGAGGCTGCCCCTCTATCGTAGCTGACCAACCCCACGACTAAGCGGCTCGGCCCCCCAGTCGAGGTCGACTGATTATCACAACCGCCAAGGTTGACTAGTAGGGCCAGACAAAGTCCAACCAGACCCCAAACCCCTAGCCGTTGTAATCGTTTCATCATGCTGACCCGCGATCGCTGAAAAAGATGTGCTCATTGAGGAGATTACCTGAAGATGTCTCAGCCATTACAGTGACTTTACGCTTTGTGTCTGTTATACCGACTCTCTAAAATCTAGCTATATATCCTTTCCCCTTAGCCCCCTTGCTCCTATAGCCCTCCACTACAATCTGCAGCCCTATTCTGGAGAGCTGGTATTACGCCTCTGTTCAGGAGTTGAGCCAGACTGCATCATCCCGTCAATTGCGACCGTTCAGAAACTAACCAGGGCTTTATAGTGTCACTAAGTTGACGACTTGAATGCATCGCCATGCTGCCACTAAAAATCGTTTCCCTATTGCCCAGTGCGACCGAAATCATTCACACGCTGGGGCTGACTGAGTATCAGGTGGGTCGGAGCCACGAATGCGATTTTCCGGCTGAGGTCATGGCCTTGCCGCCTTGTACCGCGCCAAAGTTCAATCCTCAGGGCACCAGCGGAGAGATCCATGATCGCGTGACAGAACTTCTGCAGTCGGCCCTCAGCGTGTACCAAATTAAGACGGATGTGTTGGAAGCGTTGCAGCCGACCCACATTTTGACCCAGGCTCAGTGCGAGGTGTGTGCCGTGAGCCTACCCGATGTTGAAGCGGCAGTAGCCTCGGTGACGGGCGTGAACCCGCAGATTCTGTCGCTCCAGCCCAACTTATTAGAGGACGTCTGGTCAGATATTCGGCAAGTGGCGATCGCGCTATTAGGTGAAGCCGGTAACGCTCGGGCTGACGCTGCGATCGCGACGCTGCAGGCCCGCGTCAACACTTGCCAAGAGCGCGTGTCGACAGTTGCTCGTCGGCCCACAGTGGTTTGTATCGAGTGGCCTGATCCACTCATGTCGGCAGGCAATTGGGTGCCAGAACTCGTTTCCTTGGCAGGGGGCTTTCCTTTGCTGGCCCAAGTCGGGCAACATTCACCTTGGATTACCTGGAATGACTTGGTGAAGGCCGATCCAGAAGTGATCATTCTCATGCCCTGTGGTTATGACATGGCCACCTCACTCCAAGAAAGCCAGCCCCTGCTCCAACATGCTTATTGGCCGCTGCTGCGAGCCGTCAAAACCGATCGTGTATATGTCACTGACGGCAATCAATATTTCAATCGTCCTGGTCCTCGACTGGTCGATTCTCTCGAAATTTTGGTAGAGATATTGCATCCGGAACTGATGTCGTCACGATATGAAGGTCAAGGATGGCGATCGCTGCAGAACGCCTTAGCTACCCTGTCGAGTCCATAGAAGTTCTAAGTGATGGGGCAGCGGCAGTGAACGGCTAATAGGCGTTAGCGAGGAAGCACATAGCAGAATTCGGAATGCTGAAGTCGGAATACCCTGCGAGAAGGACAAGTCCTACGGAATCGAATGGTCTGTCAGATGACGATTACAGTGATCTAGCGCGACCTAACCAAACTAAGGCTTGCTATAGATGCGGTCGTAAGCGCCACCCATAGCCCAGAAGATTCTTCTTACAGACAGGGCGGACGCGGAGTCGCACTACCGTAAAACTTCTTCCAACTTGTGTTGCTCCCACAGTTCCTGATAGAGACCTGGTTGGCGCACGAGTTCATCGTGGGTACCGATTTGCGCAATGCGCCCCTCATCCATCACCATGATGCGGTCTGATAGCGCAGCCACCCCCATTTGGTGGGAAATAAAGAGCACCGTTTGGTTTTGGGTGCCGGTTTTAAGGTTTTGGAGAATATCGGTGGCGGTTTGATTATCCACACTAGAGAGGGCATCGTCGAGCACCACTACAGGTGCTTCAACCATGAGAGCGCGGGCTAGGGCCGATCGCTGCCGTTGTCCCCCCGAGAGAGTAATGCCCCGTTCCCCCACGACGGTTTCATACTGTTTGGGAAAGTTCTCAATCTCTGGGGCCATTTGAGCCAGTTTTGCCGCATATTTGACTTCCGGCAGCTCTGCCAACGGCTCCCCATAGCGAATGTTGTTGTTAATAGTGGTGCTAAAGAGGAAGCTCTCTTGGGGCACGTAGGCGATCGCCCGACGCAAATCAGCTAGTGGAATATCGATGATATCTTGGCCATCGAGAAAAATTTGGCCGGGGGCAATGTCCAGCAGGCGGGGTAGTGCATTGGCCAGGGTCGACTTACCAGCTCCAATCGGGCCGACGATCGCGACCGTTTCTCCTGATTGAATGGTGAAATTAACGCCATTGAGGGCAGGGACTTGGCTGCCTGGGTAAGCAAAATTGAGATTGCGGGCAGTGAGCTGACCACGGACTGCGGTGCTGGGCAGCGCATGAACGGTGGGTGCATCAACGATTTTCGGTTCGCTCCTGAGAATCGCTTCTACTCGGTCGATACTGACCTCTCCACGTTGATAGGCCGTAATCGTAAAGCCCAAAAGCGCGGTCGGGAAAACCAGCCGTTCCACATACAGCACCATCGCCACAAAGTCCCCAACGGTGATAAACCCATCGGCGATTTCTCTGGCTCCCGCCGCCAAAATCAACAGCAGGCTGATGCTCGCCAGCCCCCCCAAGAGGGGAAACAGCGTGTTGCGGGTACGGGCTAGAGTCAGGTTGGCATCTAGCAAGTTGTCATTCAGTTCACCAAAAGCCCGCCGCTCATTTTCTTCTTGAGCGTAAATCTTGATCAGAGAAATGCCGCTCAAGTCTTCTTGAATCAGTTCACTCAGGCGAGATGTCGACTCTTGCACCCGGAGCTGTTGGTTGCGCAGGCGATCGCTAAAGAGACCGACCAAAATCAACATGGCAGGATACACCAGCAGCGCTACCGCTGTCAGCCGCACACTGAGCGATAGCATCACTGGTACTGTCAGCGCATAGGCAAACAGCGTATTGGCCAGACTCAATATGGCAAAGCCCAGTAAGCGCCGAATGTTGTCCACGTCACTGGTCGAACGACTAATGAGTTCACCAATAGTATTCGTCGCAAAGTAGTTCGGCTCCATGGCCAGCAGATGCTGAAAAATGCGCTGCTTGAGATCAAATTCGACCTGCCGCCCTACACCAAAGAGCCAAATGCGCGACACCATCCGCAGCCCCCACATGAGCGAGGCCAGAACCAACACGACAATCGAGTAATAGGCAATGCGATCAAAGCTAAAGGTGACCTGCAGTTCATCAATGCCATCACGAATTAGTAGCGGAATCTGCACGCCGACTAGATTTACCAGTAACAGCGCCCCGATGCCCAAGGCTGATTTTTGCCAGTGAGGGCGGATATATTCACCCAGTTTCTTGAGATGCCAATTGCGCTGAGAAGACTTGCTTGAACGCGACATACTGCTGCCTAATGCCAACCTTCCTCATCCTAGACGACGCAGCGAATTCTCCCGAGGGCGAGCGCCCTATCGCAGCCAGAGAGGCCCACTATCAAAGGATGCAGGATTATCGTTCAGTTCTGTCTGCAATCCAGACTGTCCAACGTGTAGTTAACTTCCCGAGTTCTTCCCAAAGCCGTCATACCGTTTGGCTAAGGTTCGTCATAGCTTAACCAAGGGGATTAACCACTTCAAAGCTCACAGACGGCTGTTAATGCTGACATCAAAGCTAGATTTCTAAATCTTGTTTGCTTTCTGTATTCTTCGATACCTTTTCCAGGCCAATATAGAAATCTGGTCAGCTCATTGACGCGTTGCTCCATCATTACCCTTTATCACCATGCTTTCAGCTTATCGTTCTGACTTGCTTAAAACTCATTTCGACGAAATTGCGATCGCTGATTTTGGGCCGTTTCAGCTCGCTGTCCCGACCATTGCCAAACCGATAGAGCCTGCGCTCACCCCTTATCGTCTGCTTCAAGCCAAACGTAACTATAGTCACGAGGGCTGGGTTATTTGTTGCGATCGCATTGTCGGTGCCCTCTCAGGATTTGAAATTGGTCAAACTGACACATCGCCGGGGATTTTTCGACCGATTCAACGGTTTAGTCCAGCGATCCCGGTCGCATTTGAGGTGCGCAGTCACCAACCTTTGCCTGTCGCCATTGGCCAATTGGCTCAGTTCGCCTGTCCTTGGCATACCGCTGAGACACCATATTGCACTGTTTTTCGGAATATTTCACCCCGCTTTACCAGAGTCTATGCCGTAACCAATTGGCGGCACCTTCAGGTCATTAAGCAGGTCAGAGGACTGTTAATGGAGGAATCTCAATTTATTGCGGCCAACCGAGAAAATTTGCAGCATGTACCGTTTTATCAAGAACGGTTTGGCCTTTGAAGCGCCGAGGCTAGTTTTCTATGGTCCAAGCCGCGAGACTCTCCTCCAAATTCTGCTCCCTTTCTTCTTGCCCGTCACAAATGGTATGCAAACTTACGCCGTGACCAAAAAGGCCCAGTGAGACGCTATTCT
>CAZLYS010000380.1:0-5331 GCA_964563415.1 uncultured Halomicronema sp. | reverse complement strand
ATCCCTGAACTGCGCTTCTAACGCTCTGGCTCCCGAGCGTTGGCAATCGAGGATGTATTAATGATCACCATCAAACCAACGGCAGAGTCGGTCGGCTCGACACAATGGTTAAGCCATCCTTCCCATCTTACAAACCAGCATAGCTATCCCTGAACTGCGCTTCTAACGCTCTGGCTCCCGAGCGTTGGCAATCGAGGATGCATTGCCGCTTAGAAGGCGATGCGATCGCCTTGCAACCAGAGGGCAATGGGTACAGCGTTCCCCAAAGGGCCGATGCGGACCTCGACAAAGAAGCGCGGTTGTTCAGTGCCACTTTGAGCTTCACGAATACGCCGTTCCAGATCTAGTCGTTCGGCTTCTGGCAAGTAATAACGCTCCAGACCATACACAATTTGATCACTGCGGTAGGTACCTTTCAGCGCAATCTGGTGAGTCGGCAACTGGCGAGGGCGATCGCGAGAGACGCTAACCGGTGTCCATGGCTCACCGACAATGGTAGCGCTGGGATTTTCAACTTGGGCTTGGTCAGAGAGCACCACATAAAAAGCTTGGCCAGGAAGCAGCAATCGATTAGTCCCCGTGGGCTCTAACTGGGGTCGAATCTCTTCCCAACCCTCTAAAGTGCTGAGAACCCCCCGCTGAGAAATGTCATACTGCAGCGTCGTGTAATAGCCTCGAAATGGGTCATAAGGGTCAACGGGCACGGTCCGGAGAATCACCGTTGTGCCCAGCAGTGTCGTGATTGACGCCTGAAGAGGCACCGCCATAATCAGCAGCGTTTGTATAAACAACGGTAGCGCGATCGCCCATGGCCCCAATCTAGGGCGCATCCGTTTCTTCACCAATTGATTCATGGGGCATCGACCCGCAATGTCCGGACGTAGCGCTCAAACCAAACCCCCACCAGCATGACGCCAACACCACACGCCACAAAGACCAACGATTTCACCAGGAGACCTGTTTCGTATTCTAAGGCGCGACTCAAAATCTGTAGAGTGAGCATCACCAATCCCCACCAAAAGGGCGCTCGTGCTCCTGCTCCAAGACCTTCGCGCATCATGCCCAGAGACAAGACCGCTAATAAGATATTCATCACTGTCGTTGCTAAAATCGGCAGCGGTCCCGCCACAAACGTGATAAACAAGAGCGCGGCAGTAATCAGTAAAAATCCCAAAACTGTTGCACTAAGGGCATCCAGCCGCCACGATCGCGACGGTCGCCAGCCTAGATACACCCATGAGCCCAGGGTCCAAACAGACAGCACCAACAGGGTCAATACCACTAACCCAGAGTTACGCCACCACAATTGTGCATCTAGCAAATTGCGACTCGCGGAAACTAACCACACATCACGAAATGAGAGCACCCAGTACATCAAGCTCAGACCCAATAGCGCCAGTCCGCGGGCAACGGGTTGAAAAGACAACGTATTGGCTTCCTCCTCAGCTTCGCTACTAGCAGGGACGGAACTAGGCCCCGGCATGAAACGCCACCCGGGCAATCGCGCGATTAATCGCCAGATCTGATCGTCATAGGCCCACAGCAGCGCAAAGGGCATCATCAGCACGAGCGCATCGATCAGATACGGCAGCGATCGCCCCATATCCAAAATCAACACGAACAGTGACGAGAGTAAGGCGATCGCGCTCAGGGCAAATAGCATCGGCGAGCGACAGCGATACGACAGAGGAACGAACAGCGCCGCCACCAGTAGCGGCATCGTCTGTAGAGTCCAGACTCCTAGCAGTCGGTTTTGCAACCACACCATATCCCAGAGGCCACTCCAGTAACCGATGCCAAGAATTAGCAGTGCCAACATACCCAGAAACGGCAAGCGCATGGAGTAGGCCATCAGCAACACCCCCAGGGCCCAAATCACACACAGCTCATAGCGGGGACTGCTGGTGTGAACAATTTGCCCCATCAGCGCCAGGTTAGCCCCCAGGAGTAAAGCTCCCAACAGCAATAAAGCCTGTCCCAAACGTCGCCAACGGTCGTTTGGCCCGACTCGATTGATCAAGCCAAAACCACTGACGTCACAAATGATCATGACCAGCAGCAGCAGACCCGCTTTCACCGTTTGCGAAAGGGCCTGCCAGTTTGCCGCCACAAACGTAATGGCACCAATGCCAATGAGAATGCTGCCCAGACCTAACAAAATCATGATGAAGCGATCGCGGGCCGCTGTCTCAATGGTGGCAAACGCGTACTTGTCTGCTAATTGCTGATATTGCTCTTCGGAAATCAGCTCACTAGAGCGCCACTCTCTGGCTTCCCGTTGGAGCTCTCGACGAAACTCATCTGACGCCACAGCACCTTCTTTCACCACATATGGCTATCACTTGTCAGCCTAACTCAAGAACTGCCAGCCAACGCCTCGGTACACTGACAACAACGTTTGCTCCCCAGGATATTGCTCCCGTGCAAAAGCAATTACGCCGTTGGCTGCCACACCTCGATCGCCGCGTTTGGATTTTGGCCACTGGGCGCCTGCTTTCTCAAGTTGGGATTGGCTTTGTGCTGTTTTACGCACCGATCTTTTTTGTCAATGAGGTCGGCTTATCGGCGACTCAAGTGGGCTTAGGGGTCGGTAGCGAAGCGCTTTCGGGTCTAATGGGACGGTTTTTGGGCGGCTCGATGACCGATTCGGCGTTCTGGGGCCGTCGCAAAACGTTACTGCTGTCAGCCCTGATCTCAGCGTTGGCAGACGTGATTTTTTTGATTTCCAACAATTTTCTCGTCTTTGTGCTGGGCAATTTGCTAATGGGTCTAGGGGTGGGCTTTTACTGGCCATCAACTGAGGCCGTAGTGGCTGATATTACCCCAGCCGACGATCGCAACGAATCCTATGCGGTGGTGCGACTCGCCGACAACATTGGGTTGGGGATCGGCGTCATTCTCGGCGGTGTACTGATTTCCACAACACAGCGTTACCGACTCCTGTTTGCGGTGGATGGTATTTCATTTCTCGCCTTTTTTGGGTTGATTTATGGGGCGATCGCAGAAACTCGCCCCGATCAAGATCGAGATCGAGCCTTTCTGCAAGGCTGGAATGTAACACTGCAAGATTCACTGCTGCTCATTTACGTCACCGTCAATATTCTCTTTACTGGCTACATCGCTCAAATTCAGAGCACTCTGCCGGTCTACGTCAACAAGTTTGTCCCTACTTCGACGGGCTCAGGACTGCCTGAATCAGCTCTGAGCATCCTGTTCACTGGGCATGTCATCTTGACGGCACTGGTGCAATTGCCCATGGCTCGATGGCTCAAGCCGTTGTCTCAGCCTCGGGCATTGATGGTTGCCGCTGGTTTTTGGGGATTGGGGTTTACCCTGGTTTGGGCGACCGGAGCTGGTATGGTGGGTCGGACCAGTGTCGGTATCGGGCTGGCACTCACAGTGATGGCGCTGGCGATTACCGCCTATACGCCAGTAGCGGCAGCTTTTGTAGTGATGCTGGCACCTGAAGCGCTGCGCGGCGTCTATCTATCCGTGAACTCAATGTGTTGGGCATTGGGTTATTTCATTGGGCCTCCGATTGGAGGCTGGGCCTTAGATCAAGGGCGGCCCATCACCGATGGCTTTTGGCTCATAGCAGCGGTTAGCGTTATCCCGATGCTAGCGGTCTTAGCCTATCTCGATGGTCAGTTAGCCACGCAGCAACCTCGCTCTTGATCACGCAGTTTCGCTAGTATACAAAGATGATTTCAGTATTGAAAACGACTCCAAAACTATTGAGGCTGGCGACTGGTCTCGGTGTCGCGATCGCGATCGCGGGCTGTGGCGAGGTGGTCACTGACGACTTTCAAGCGATGGCCATCACCACCTATACCTGGCGAGCGGAATATACCCCGGCTGGTGTAACTCAAGATCGCCCCCGTGAAGGCCGCATCGAAGAGTTTGAGACCAACTCCCTCGTCAACATGAATGGGGAACCCACGGTCGACCCCACTGGAGAACAGGACTCTAGCGGGATTTGGTGGCCCGCGCTGCCTCCCAAACCTTCAGTGGATGAGCTGGAAGCCCGCTTGAAAGACGGAGAGCAGTATGCCGAGCCGCTCATTGACAAGTCCATCGAATACACTCTCACCTTTGACCAACAAGGGCAGAGCATGACGCTGCCGACTAATGACAGGGTTTATCGCCGCGCGGTACAGGCTTATGAGCGCGATCGTCCGCTCAAGCTCTCCCTTGGACCCCAGGATGGCTCTGTGCAAAAGGCCGAAATCCAGTAGGGTAAAGAGGGCCAGAATTCTGAATTCGGCAAGGGAAATTGTGTAGTGCGGCATCGGTCGCTACCCTCACCGACCCAGTGACTCTAGCAACTCTCCTACCTATCTATCCTGCTAACCACCCACCTCTATGGAAGACCGCGATCGCATTCCCCCCGGCATGAGCCGTGAAAAATATCAGCGCTTGAAGGCCGAAGCGCAAGCCCCCTATAAGGGCTTGCGGAAATTTGTATATGGCACATTTGCGGCATCGGGGGCGATCGGGGCGTTCATCTTTTTCACGCAGGTACTGGCTGGGCGCGATGTAGGGGCAGCCTTACCAAATCTTGCCCTCCAAATCGGTGTGGTAGCCATGATGGTCTTTTTATTTCGCCTCGAAAGTCGCAAAAGCAACTAGCTTGCGATATCTGCGAGATGAATTCATCTGTACTGACGTTAACAATACCGCTGCAACGAACGGCATGTCAGCCAATCATGTTTCTCACAGTCAGGCACTCAGTTCTATAGCAAGCTGCAGTTCGATCAGATCGCCCTGTATTGTTGCAGCCGCTTTCTGGCAAGCATTGCCATTCCGCATTCCGCATTCCGCATTCCGCAATATCCTTTAGCGCAGAAAAAAGGTCTCGATTTCAGAAGCCGTTAACGGTTTGGCAAACAAATAGCCCTGCCCCAATTGGCAACCCAAGGCTTGCAACTGTTGTAATTGCTGGTCGGTTTCAATGCCTTCGGCGATCGCCGTCAGCCCGAGCTGCTGACTGAGCGTCAAAATGGTACTCACCACCTGATAGTTGCGCAGTTCTGTTTCCATCTGGCTGACAAATGAGCGATCAATCTTCAAACTATTGACCGGTAAACGATGCAGATAACTCAGGGAAGAATAACCTGTCCCAAAATCATCAATACTGATTTGTATGCCCCTGGCGGTTAACTGCATCAACAAATCAATGGTTTGACCGACCTCTTTAATCAGTAGGCTCTCGGTAATTTCTAGCGTAATGGCTTGTCCAGGCAACCCGGTATGCTCCAAAACCTGATCGATTTCCCTCAATAAGTTGGTTTTGTACAAATCTTGAGCAGAGAGATTAATGCTGAGTTTGAG
>CAZLYS010000379.1:0-5344 GCA_964563415.1 uncultured Halomicronema sp. | reverse complement strand
CTAATATCATCTAGTATCCAGGCGCTCCTTCCATGTGTTCCCACAATCAGGTCATTCTCACGAGGATGAATCTTGATATCATACACGGATACAGTAGGCATGTTGAGCTTAAGTTTGCTCCAGTTATTACCTTTATCTATGCTTACCCAAACGCCTGTCTCTGATCCTGCAAAAAGAAGATTAGGATTGATGAGGTCCTCTCTGATCACCCTCACCACTTCATTGGCGGGAAAGCCGGACGTAATCTTAGTCCAGGTCATTCCATAATCTTCAGTAGCAAAGACCCAAGGTTGGAAATTGTCGCTTCTATGCCCATCAAAGCTCACATAGGCGGTGCCATCCTGGAAATGAGAAGCTTCTAATCGGCTTACCCAAAGCTCTTCTGGTACTTCTGGCACATTCGCGCGTACATTGGTCCAGTCTTTTCCACCGTTTAAGGTATACTGGATATTTCCATCATCTGTCCCCACCCAAATGATGTTCTCATTCATGGGAGAAAGAGAAATGTTGGTGATGCTACAATGGGTTTCTGCTCCTGTATTATCTGGCGTGATACCTCCGCTGGCTCCCTGAATACGTTTCTCAGGATGGTTAGTGGTCAGATCCGGGCTGATGATTTCCCAGCTACTGCCCTTATCTACGGAGCGATACACATGGTTTCCTCCTACGTATATGTGGGAAGGGTTATGAGGAGACATGACCAAGGGAGCAGACCAGTTGAAACGGGAAGCCGAGATTTTATCCTCTTCGTCCTGATCAAAGTAATCCCAATAGTTGATGGTATTGAAAGGACTAGGGCTGATTCGCTTGATATGTCTATTCTTCGGATTATAACGGAAGTAACTTCCATTCTCCATGGAAGAATACATTTCTGTATAGTCAAAAGGGTTAGCTGCGGCATCCTGCCCATCTCCCCAGTGCATCTTCCAGTTGCTATCATTTAGGATTCCTCTGGCCTCACGAGAGAAAGAGGCTGTAGCGTAAGAACCGTTATCCTGCAAGCCTCCATACACATAATAAGGGTCGCGCATATCATAGTTGATGCGGTAATACTGTGCTATGGCCAGGTTATCTATGAGTCGGAAATTCTTCCCATGGTCATGGGTGAGAGAAAAGCCTTTATCAGCCCCCATATAGTATCTATCCTTATTGGTAGGATCCAGCCACATGGCATGGTAATCTCCATGGATCTCATAATCGGGACTTCCGTTGGTGATGGTTTTCCCACCATCCATAGACAGCATAAAGGTAGTAGTGAGTAAATACACCCGCTGATCATCCAGTGGGTTAATTCTGATCTGGCTATAGTAGAAAGGACGGTTGTTGTAAGTATTCACATAGGTCCATGACTCACCTCCATCCTCAGATCTGTAGACTCCACTTCCGGGAACTGCCAGCGTATCTGATCTTTCCGCTTCCACCAATGCCATGAGAATCTTAGGGTTGCTTTCATATATGGCGAGTCCTATTCTTCCTGTAGGGGAAGGAAGGCCATTGGTGAGTTGCTTCCAACTTTTTCCACCATCAGTAGACTTATAGATTCCGCCCTTTTCTCCGCCAGACTGGAAGTGCCAGGGCTGTCTCAGTCTGTGGTAGAAAGCTGCATAAAGAATGTTGGGGTTCTTACTATCGCGGACCAGGTCTGTACAGCCCGTTTTACCATCATCTGGAAGACCTCTCTTCAGTTTCTTCCAGCTTTTTCCTCCATTGGTAGTCTGAAAGAGTCCTCGCTCTCCGCTATATCCCCAGAGGTGGCCTGTCGCGCACACACATACATCATCCGTATTCTCAGGATGAACCAGTACGCGAGAAATAGCGTGGGTACTTTCCAGTCCTACATTCTCAAAAGACTCTCCTCCATCTGTAGATTTATAGACTCCATTTCCCCAGGAAACACTGTTACGGTTGTTGGATTCTCCTGTTCCCACCCAGATCACTTCCGGGTCCTTGGGATCCAGGGCTATGTCTCCTATGGAAGCCGTTTCATAATCATCAAAGATGGGCTCCCAGGAAGTTCCTGCATTTTCTGATTTCCATACCCCTCCTGAGGCTACGGAAATAAATACCTTGGTGAAATCATCTCTTCTAGCTTCTATATCTGTAATTCTTCCCCCCTGGTTCGCAGGGCCAATATTTCTCCAGTATAGATCCTGAGTAAGATCTTCTATGGATACCTGTGCCTCTAAAAGAATGGGAGAAAATAAAATGCCAAATAGAATAGCGCAAAAGCTGGCTCGCTTCATGTTGTGTGGGTTTAGGTTGACGTTAAGAAGTAAGTTAAGGGATTTTTTGAATTGAAGACAGGAGTCCTCGACTTTAATGCTTACAAACAGGCGTTTGTAACGCAACTCTGGAAAGAAGATGAATAAATTCGCGGCTTCACCTACTATGCATGAAGTTCTTTCACGCGAAGTCGCAAAGCCGCGAATCAGTTCACTTCTGAAATGAAGAGAGTCTTACTGCTGAAGTCTGTTTTTCAGTACGTCATAGTAACGATTGGCGATGAACCTGGCTCCTGCTTCATTATAGTGCACATCATCTTCCAGCAGGGCATCCGTAAAGCCGGTGGACATATCTACCACTACTACCTTGGACGTCTCGGTAGACTGATCCGCCGCAATGGTTACTACGTCCTTATTCATCTGATCAAAGAAGGCTTTCAGTTGGCCGGTCATCAGCTCAGAGCGAGCAGGGGCTAATTGCTCAATGATAATGGTCACATTTGGGTTAGCCGTTTGGATAATGTCTATGATGGCATTCACATTAGAGACGGCTTGTTCATAAGACTGTCCAGTCAAGGCATCATTGCCTCCGGGAGAACTGAATAACACGATGTCAGGCGCACCTGCCTCGCTTAGCCATCCCTCTATCCCGTTCAGGATTTGGCCGGAAGTCCATCCACCTCTCCCCTCGTGGTCCAGGTCAAAACTTTGTCCAGCATAGGCAGGATAAGAAGATTCATCATCTACCGTCCCTATATAGTCGAAGGTATACCCTCCATCTATCAGCAACTTCCACAACTCATATCTGTAACTCTCAAAAACAGGCCTGGCCCCCTCAACCCGAGAAGCTCCTAAGGGCATGATTTTATTGATGGAGGTACTGGGAGTATTATTCTCTGGGCTAACAGTTTCTTCCTCACAAGAAGTGAAAATGAACACTATGCTAAGGACTAGGATCAATAATCTTTTGGTCATTTCTCTCTTATTTTTCCCTTAGAAAGAATAGAATTCATTCTACCCTACCTTGAGGCGAAAGTTTTAGCTGTTATATGAAAACTATCACTTTCCATCCACCGCCCTACCCTCACTTCCCCTTTCCTGAATTTCATCCTATCAATACCGCATTCTGTCCAATTATCCTCCGCCTTCATGAGTGAACTTTGAATCAGAAACCTAACAAGACTGATTATGAAATATTCACTCATACTGGCTCTTACTGCCACCCTTCTCATTAGTTGTTCAGAACCAACATCTTCTAACTCATCAATAGACATGAATACGCAAAAACTCACAGCCGGAAAAAACAAGGTGTCCTTCCAAAGCGAAGGCGAGACCTTAGTCGGTGATTTATATGTACCCGCTGATTATGAAACCGGAAAGACTTATCCAGCTATCATCGTTTCTGGAAGTTGGACTACCGTAAAAGAACAAATGGCGGGTCTCTACGCCGAGCAATTATCAAATGAAGGATTTATCACCCTTGCCTTTGACTTCAGGAACCATGGAGAAAGTTCTGGCGAGCCCAGGTTTTATGAGAGTCCTCAATTGAAGAAAACAGATATTTCTCATGCGGTGAGTTACCTGGAATCACTTCCTCAGGTAGATCATCAGAAAGTAGGTGCATTCGGCGTCTGTGCAGGTGCCATGTATACCTTGATGGCTGCTGCGGAAGATGATAGAATCAAGTCTGTAGTCACTACCGCTTCCTGGTTACATGATGCAGAAGGAGTAAAGCTATTTTATGGTGGAGAGGAAGGGGTCCAACAAAGAATTAAAGCTGCCCAAGCTGCTAAAAAATCTTATGCGGAGAATGGAAGCGTTAGCTATATCCCTACCATCTCTATGGAAGATGAATCAGCCGCTATGTATGGTCCTTATGATTACTACCTCAATCCTGAAAGAGGCGCCATTCCAGAATGGAGCAATGACAAATTTGCAGTTATGTCATGGGAAGACTGGCTCACTACAGACCCTATGCCTACAGCTGCAAAACTGACTGTCCCCACCTTAATGATTCACTCTGATGGTGCGGTACTACCTGACTATACAAGAAGATACTTTGAGAATATTGCTACAGAAGACAAGAAGCTACACTGGATGGAGACGGAACTACAATCCCCCTTCCATCAATTCAGCTATTATGATGCCGAACCAGAGGTAAATGAATCTGTTCAGGAAGCCTCAAAATGGTTCGCTTCTAAGCTTTAATGCTACATTTATAGGTGGGAGTATCCTGGTATGCTCTCACTCATTTTTCATCCACCAATTAGGAACTGAATATGATCGCACTTGTAACTGGCGCCAACCGCGGAATAGGACTGGAAGTAGTCAGACAGTTAGCAGAGAATGGGCATGAGGTCATTCTCACAAGCAGGAATGAGGAGAAAGGACTGCAATCAAGTCGGAAGCTGGGGTTATCCAATATTCACTTTCATGCACTTGATGTAACCAGCCAGCAAAGCGTAGATCAGATGGTAAGCTATGTAAATGAGAAATTCGGCAGGCTAGACATACTGGTGAATAATGCTGGCATCAACTATGATACCTGGCAGAAGGCTGCAGATCCAGATCTGGAGAATGTGCAGGAAACCCTGGATACCAATCTGATAGGTCCATGGAGAATGGCCAAAGCTTTCATTCCCCTTATGAGAAAGAATGGATACGGGAGAATCGTGAATGTGTCCAGTGGAGCAGGTGCCATAGAGGGCATGGGAGCTGGAACTCCCGCTTATAGTGTCTCCAAGGCTGCCCTTAATGTGCTGAACATCAAACTGGCTGCTGAACTTTCTGGCAGTGGCATACTGGTAAATGCCGTTTGTCCAGGCTGGGTAAGGACAGATATGGGAGGAGCCGGAGCCCCTCGCTCAGTCCAGCAAGGTGCTGAAGGCATCATTTGGGCGGCGGAACTTCCCCCAAATGGTCCTACTGGCAAATTCTTTAGGGATGGAAAAGAGATAGAATATTAGGAAAGCTGATGTCCCAGTCTTTCCAGTTCACTCAATAGTCCTCTGAGTTCTTTCTCAGTGGTTAAGGGATTCATGAGAGAAGTTCTCAGGTATTTCTTTTCATGGATGGTGGTCTGTACAATGTAGTAATGCTTGTTTTCCACCAAGGCTTGTCGG
>CAZLYS010000378.1:2065-5346 GCA_964563415.1 uncultured Halomicronema sp. | reverse complement strand
GTTCAACGGCAATCCTCTCGAAATTTACAAACAGCTGATACCCACCAACCACAACTGTTGGCACAACAATTACGAGCAAAAAACTCCTAAACCTATAATTTTTTCTAATAGTAATAATCTTGCAGAGGGGGATCAAAGTCGTAATGATAAAGATAAGTTGCCCTAAAGCAGTCTTTCCACCAGAGAGAAGAATTAGAACTGTTGAGAGAAAGAAGCCAATCGTTGCAGGTCTGCGATGTTCGCGATCGCTTGCCCGCACAATTAAACATGCTGCAGCACTAATCACCATCGTTCGTGCAAGATAGTTTTTATGAGGAAATCCACCTTCCCAGTTTGGCGCACTGATGCCAGTAGATGGTTTTAGTACGCCAATTACTAGCGAAAATATTGCTGCGAGACCTAACGAAAATGCGACCAGTCGTAGCTGAGTTTTCCAGTGATATCGTGTCGCAAGGTAAATCCCAAATGCTGTAATACGAATTAAAGCCCTGCCGTTACTCACTGTTAAGTTTGGGCTTTCAGACCAGGCAAGTGAAATCAAGGCAAGAATAACTAAGATAATGAGAGCAATATCTCGAGTGCCAAAGTAAAGAAATTTTCTCCAGGTTTTAAGAAATAGAATCGGAATGATTATGTATGATGCAAGAACAAAAACTTTCTCTAAAGGGCCAACAGCACTCAGTCCGTCAGAAAAATAGAGTAGCAAAGCAATCGTAGCGATTAGCTCCAACTTCCCTACGGGCTCTTTGTTGGCTAGTAAACTCTGCAACAAATCAACGTCCTACCATGTCATCGGTTTCCAAGTACTTCTCTGTAAAGAGACTTATAACGTTCCACTTGAGTATTGAGAGTAAATCGGCTGTCTACTTTTTTTCGAGCATTCTCGCTTAATGCATGGTGACGTCCATCATTTTCCAAAACCCACTGAATTCCTTGAGATAAATCCCTACTATCAAAAGGATTTGCTAAGTAGCCATTCTCTTGATGGTCAATGAGATCGGGCATTCCTCCAATTTTGAAGGCAATACTAGGTGTTCCGCAAGCAATAGCTTCAAGAACCGTATTTGCTAAATTCTCTTGCATCGAAGGC
This sequence comes from uncultured Halomicronema sp., assembly GCA_964563415.1. Taxonomy (GTDB): domain Bacteria; phylum Cyanobacteriota; class Cyanobacteriia; order Phormidesmidales; family Phormidesmidaceae; genus Halomicronema. The sequence continues at coordinate 4,256 of CAZLYS010000378.1, read as the reverse complement.
GCAATTAAAACATCAGCCGCTGAGTAAGCAAGTGCCAATGTGAGATCGTCGTTAAGTTTTCCTAGATAATGAACCTTGAATCCAAAGTCTTGCGGGTCTTTCGGCTCTGATGCCCCAAATACTACAAGTTCTAACTTCTTATTCAGAGAAACTTGCTTTAGGTCGTGTAATGCAGATAGGAGCAGATGAAATCCTTTTCTCCGATTACTAGTTGCTTGCACTGCTCCAAACAATAAAAGATGGGCATCGTTAGGTAGCCGCAGTACTTGTCGAGCAGTTTTTCGATCGATAGGCCTATAAAGCTCCGTATCAATGCCGTTAGGAATTACCTCAATTCTACGGTTCCTGAAAATAGAGCTTGAGGCGGCACATTTTGCAATCCAAGAACTGAGAGCAACGATTGTCAAGTCCAGATCCTGCCAGGATTTTAACTTTCGCTTCCAGACTGCATGAGATAAATCAGAGTTCTTTTGACTAGAGAGCTGGGGGCACTGTCCACAATTCTCTAGATAACGGTTGCATTCTTGATCGTAGTGACATCCCCCCGTGAAAGGCCACATATCTCGAAGCGTCCAAATTAGGGGCTTTTTAAGTTTACGAATACTTTCAACTTTTAAGAAGCCGTCACAAATCCAATGCAAATTAATTAGATCGGGTTGCAATGCTTCAACTCTTCTTAGAAGATAAATATTTGGCACCCACTGCGTCGAGAAAGGAGATTTGAGACGTTTTGGATACTGAATCAACGGTACCTTGTCTAGTAGCTTCCTCGATTCACTAGCAATTCGGCCTAGTCCACCTTGTTGGACTATATGTACTGAGAGATCATCACTCCGTTTACTCTGAACAAGCATTTCAGAAGTGACGTTGCCACGATTCAGTCCTTGACTTAGTCGATATGCAGCTCGGGCGGCACCTGGGCGATTATCTTCTGTACTGATGTGAAGAACCTTCATTCAATTATTGGGATAGTTAAGAGAATCGTACGCAACAGAGCTAACTCTTTTGAAGGAAGTAGGGAGAATTTATTTTCTGAACTTTATCTTTCTGAGAGCATATTTGAAGAATTTAGAGGGACGAGGGATGCTTCAAGATTCATTATGCTTGTTATATACAAGGGGTACATTGGTAACGAGTTAGGTGAGATTTTAGCTATGAGCTAAAATGTCTAATACTCTAATACTATTGTTCTCAACACGACATTTCTTTGTTCTTGAAGCCCCCTCTAAGAAGACTAATTGAAAATTTAGAGTTCAGGCTCTCAAATTATTCAGATTTGTCTGAATAGCCTAGGTAGGTACTTTGCAAGCCACTCTTCTAATTCTGAGGAAATATATTAGAATAGGAACCCCAGACTTTCGATTCACAAACTGATATATTCCATCTGACCTAATAGCTTCACCTACGAGGATATTCAATAGCCTTTTATATGCTTTCTTATGGTTATAGATAAACTTACCCAAAGAATTTGGCAGAAATGTAAGAAATAGTCCCCCAAAATCCTTTTTTTTTGATTAAAGATCTTGCCTTATTTAATTTTTCTCTCCAAGGAAAGTACTTCTTTCTATGAATAACTATCATTCTTGCTTCACTAGCTCTTACATAAACTCTCTCACCTACCTTCTTATTCATCTTTCTGGCAAGATTGGGAAAACTAGGATGTCTTCCCTGAAATATTTTGACTTTACCAAGTAAACGGCCAGGATTATTAATCGAACAATTATATTCTGGAGGCAATGTAGCTACCCGAACATCGCTATGGTATATAGCTTCTCTAAAGGTTGGTTGATCTTGCAAACATCCTTGATTCGGTTTCATAAGTTGTTTAGCATTAACCAGATCTCTTTCATAAAGGACTTTCCAGGTTCGAAAGAGATCGTAGACTTTCGGCTCATTTTTGTACAAAATAATTCCACAATTAAACTCAGGAAAGCAATCTGGAACATCCTTTAATCTATATTTCTGTTCAAAAGGTGATTGAAGAAGTGCAAGATCGAATCTATCGAGTAACTGGAAGATTTCAGAGAAGTCCTCAGCTACATAAGTATCCGAATCCAAATATAGAGTTCGTTTATAAGGACTTTTGACCAGGCAGGGGATTTTACTGCGTTTATGAAATGGTTCAATAAGAATGATCTTTTCAAAAGCATGAGAATTAATTTCTTTGTCTGTAAAAAAAGTGATAGACATG
>CAZLYS010000378.1:0-2032 GCA_964563415.1 uncultured Halomicronema sp. | reverse complement strand
CACTTCCTTGAGCCTACTGGCAGATGTGCATGCTTCTTGAGCATATTTCTCTCCAGTAGAAATGTAAATAACACCAGTGTCTATAGTATTCATAAAATGCTGCATTCCTCAGACTAGTTATTAGCTCAAGACTTCTTCGGAATTCCTGATATTCTTACGCATTAGCTCAACTAACTTAGGGAGAGAGGTTTTTTGTAGCTTATTACTTATTTCTAATTCTATTAACAGAAAGATTGATGCCTTTTCCTCAATAGACTACTTGATGTCACAAATAAATTTAACTACTTTGAGTCATTGCACGAAAGCTTTCACTTTTTTCTACTAACTCTTTATAGTTACCTTGATGTAATAGGTATCCTTCACCTAATTCAAAAATTACGTCGCATTTTTCAACTGTGCTTAATCTATGAGCTATTAGGATAATTGTGAATTGATTGCTCAAACTATTAATTGCTGCCATTACTTCTTTTTCGGTTGCATTATCAAGGGCACTAGTTGCTTCATCCAATACGATGACAGATGCTTGTTTATAAAGTGCTCTGGCAATACCAATGCGTTGGCGTTGTCCTCCAGATAGTCGTATTCCTCGTTCTCCAACATAGGTGTCATAAGATGCTGGTAGGCTTCGGATGAATTCGTCGATCTGTGCTAGCTGAGCAGCCTTGTAAACTTGCTCCAGGTCAATCTGAAGTTTCGGAGTACCGAAGGCAATGTTTTCTGCAATTGTGACATCTGCCAAAAAAATGCTTTGGGGCACATGGGAAATACTATGCTGCCATTTTCGCAGACGTTCCCCTTCTAGAAATTGGCCATCTACACCAATCTTCCCTTGCTGTGGCTTAAGCAGACCCAGAAGTAAATCGATCGTTGTACTTTTTCCGCTACCTGTTGCTCCGACAAAGGCAACTGTCGTTTTGGCTGGTATTGTGAGATTTAAGTTTCGCAACACCCAGTCAGTTTCGTCGCTATAGCGGAACCAAACATCCTCGATAGTTAATTCTTTTTCTAAAGGTAATCCTGTACTGGGGATACTTAATTGCGTCGAGTCTATGGAGAGTTGTAAAGCTGCTAAAACTCTCTGCAGAGAAGTTCGCGCTCCTTGAACATTCGCTAAAGCTGCAAATGATTGCTGAACAACAGGCAATAGACGATTTGCACCTAAGGCTAAACTCCCTAGAATTGACAATGCCTGAGTATAGTTACCATCACGACCAAGGCCTATGGCAAATAGGCCAATTGTTGTGAGACCTAAAGCTTCTATAAAGTAGCGGGGAGTTTGAGCAATTACAATATTGGAGGCTTGAGCATCACGAAATTTAAGATCCGATTCGCGGTAAAGAGAAAAGAAAAAACTCTGAGTGCCGTTAATTAATACATCCCGAATGCCGCCTAAACTTTCTTGCACTATTTTTATTTGTTGCTTACTACGGTTAACCATAGTCTTGCTAATGAGCAACAATGTGCTGCGCCTCCAATAATATAGTGCTGTATATGCACCGCCCAAAATAACAGCCAAACCAATTGCTACAGGTGCATTAATTAGGAAAAACCCTCCGATCAGTGCCACAATCACAAAACTATTTGTGATTGCTGTTAGCAGGGGCATCATTATAGTTTGAGAAAGCTTTCGAGTATCCCCTGTAATAGTTTCGATCAAATCGCTGCTGTTGGTTTGAGAATGAAAACTATAAGGCTGTAACAAGACATTTCGATAAAGCTGGCAACTAAAGTCGTTCGCCATCTTTGCGGCCAAACGAACTCTTATATAAACAGCTAATATTCTTAAGGTGTTTGCTATAACAATGGAACCAATAAATATGAACGCTAGCCATAAGATTAATTGATTTTCATTTTGAATGTTAGTTAGTGCCAAAAACCCCTTCAAATGAGGATCTTGTAATAGTTTATTGGCGTTACTTAATGCTCCTAGGAATGGAAAGGCTGTTCCAATACTCGTTACTTCACTCAAGGCAGATAACAACATGAGAAAAAGCAGCAAGCGCAACTGATTGTGGCGGTGCCGACTCATATA
>CAZLYS010000377.1:0-5347 GCA_964563415.1 uncultured Halomicronema sp. | reverse complement strand
TAGAGGATGTGCGCCCCTTCCTGTTCAATTTGTTTGCCGATCCTGAAATTATTCGCTTGCCATTCCCCTGGCTGCAAAAGCCCCTAGCTTGGTTGATTTCCAACAGTCGAGCTAAGCAGTCACAACAAAACTATAGCCAAATTGGCGGTGGTTCCCCCCTACGACGCATTACTGAGCAGCAAGCCGAAGCCTTACAAAAAAGTCTAGAAGCTGCGGGCCAACCCAGCGAAATGTATATCGGGATGCGGTATTGGTACCCCTTCACCGAAGAGGCGATCGCCCGGATTAAGCGCGATCAAATTGAAGAACTCGTCGTACTGCCCCTCTACCCCCAGTATTCCATCAGCACCAGTGGTTCCAGCTTCCGGCTATTGCAGCAGTTGTGGAAAGAAGACCCCTCTCTAGAACGCATTCGCTACACAGTCATTCCTTCCTGGTATGCCCGCCCCGGCTATGTGAGAGCAATGGCAGAGCTAATTGCGACAGAACTAGACCAACTGCCGGATCCCAGCAAAGGCCATGTTTTCTTTAGTGCTCACGGTGTACCTGTTAGCTATGTCGAAGAAGCCGGTGATCCTTATCAGCGAGAAATTGAGCACTGTGTTGATCTGATCATGAAGGCGCTGGATCGTCCCAACCGACATACGTTGGCTTATCAAAGTCGCGTAGGTCCTGTCGAATGGCTACAACCCTACACCGAAGAGGCCATTGAAGAGTTAGCCGAACAGGGTATCAACGATTTGGTGGTTGTGCCGATTAGTTTCGTTTCTGAGCATATCGAGACCTTACAAGAGATCGATATGGAGTATCGGGAAATTGCCGAAGAAGCCGGTATCGAAACTTTCCGTCGAGTGCCTGCTCTCAATACCCATCCCGGTTTTATTGATGACATGGCCACAATGGTGATGGAGGCTTTGGCAGCGCCGCGTCGTTTATTTTCTGACGTGGTTGAACCGGATAAGAAGGTAAAGATTTACCCTCAAGAGAAATCAGCTTGGGGGCTAACACCAGTCGCCGAAGTCTGGAATGGTCGTCTAGCAATGGTGGGCTTTCTGGCACTAATGGTGGAGCTGTTGACTGGTCACGGCCCGCTCCACTTGGTTGGTTTGCTGTAAGCAGATTCGCCACTGGCTTATCCTGAGTCTGAGAGTTTGAGGAGTCGGAGCTTGCTCGGTGTGAAGACTGCGACTGTGGGTCGATCGCAGTTATTAGCGTTTGGGTGCCATAGCAACTTAGTCTGCTGAACTCCACAACTTTGATGCCTGTTATTCATCCACGCTCAAGGTCTTCTAGTCGCTGCCTTCAGCTCAGCTTGTAAAATGAGGCCATAACTGTTTGATAACACTCAATTTTTAACGGTTTTTAGTTGATCCCTCATTTTAGATAGTGCTATGAAGACTATGTCTATGTCGCCGACGCTGCGTCAGGATGTCCTGAAATGGTTGCAAACGGCTGTACCTGAAGTGCGTTTGCAGCACATTCTCAGGGTTGAAAAACTAGCGATCGCCTTGGCTGAGCATCATCATTTGTCTGTAGTTCAAGCTCAACAGGCTGGACTAATGCACGATCTAGCAAAGTGTTTTGCGCCCGCAAAATTGCTCTCGATCGCTGCAGCCGAGGGGTGGGAGCTGGATTCGGCAGAACAGCAAGTTCCCCATTTATTACATGCCCCCGTTGGCGCTGTTGTTGCGAGAGATGAATTTGGGATTACCGATCAAACCGTGTTGGGGGCGATTTCGACCCATACGTTAGGGAGCCCTGAGATGGATGAGATCGGAGCGGTTATTTATCTGGCTGATGCATTGGAACCAGGCCGAGGCGATACGCCCCAATTACATCACTTACGGCAGCTGAGCTATGGTGATTTATGGGGAGCGGTTTATGAAACCTGTGTTTTTTCCTTACAACATCTCTTGGAAAATAAACGCCCCGTTCATCCCCGCACTATCCTGACCCATAATTGGCTCTTGTCGGCTCGTCGACGCCAGCTAACTCCTCGAGTAGCTGTTTAGCTCTATATGACTGATTCATCACTCTGCCGAATCGACTTTCCCTAATTGCTGTAGAAATGTTGAATTGAGGACACTCACCTTACATATGTCAGAATCCAAAAATGCGGTTACTCCGTTTCAGAAATCCACTCCAGCAGCTTCTGCACCTCAGTGGTCAGAGGATGACACGCTCAAGTTTGCGTTAGCGATCGCGCACGCTGCAGACGAACGTAAAGGTGCCGATATTCGGATTCTGAAAGTCGAAGAAGTCTCTTTCATCGCCGATTATTTTGTGATTGTCACTGGCTTTTCCTCAGCTCAGGTGAGAGCGATCGCTCGCAACATCACCGATGTTGCGTCCACAGATTTTAATCGGCAACCGCTCCGCACTGAAGGTCAAGGAGATAGCAGCTGGATTTTACAGGACTACGGCGAAGTTATCGTGCATGTGTTTATGCCTGATGAACGCGATTATTATGACCTCGAGGCTTTTTGGGGACATGCTGAAGAGATTCCTTTCAACGCCGAATCTTAGCTCTGTTGCCTGCGTTTTGGGGGCTTTCTTGACCCTTTTGGGAAGCTGCTAGCAAGCTGCGCTACGTTCTAAGCGATCGCCAACTTAAGGCTACCAAAGCCCGCCAGCTTGCAGGCTAGATACGGCGACAGCAATCCTTCGATCTGATGACCTTTGACTCAGCAAAACCAATACCTCTACAACGCCAGACCACATCTTAGTCACTAAAGAAAAGCGCAAAGATACATCTACGAGAGAGTCGAATCAGTCATTGGCATATACAATTATCGACAATTCAGTAGGTGTGGTGCGAGCTCACCCCATACTGGGCAACATAAGTTAGCTTAAGAGCAGACAGTAACAGGGTTGTATGCCCTTGTGAGTCAAAGGCAGGATGAAGCTGCTACCAGAATCGTCACTTTGCTACAGGAGCCAGCATTTTGGTAGTGCAGGTAACGGTTCGTCTGAGGTAAACATCTCAAGGTTGTAAGCATCCAGTGATCACGAAACGGGAAGAGGAAAACTAGCGTGCTTTATCTGGCTGAGGTTCAAAAGAAGACTGGATTTATCGGCGGTGGTAAGGCGGACTTTAAGCTTCTGGCTTGTCAACGTGGCGATACCTGGACAGGGGTACCAGGCGATGAAGTGATTGGGGCCCCTGACGATGCTAGCTACAACGCTGGTGCTCTCGTTATGGTTGAGCTCACCAACAACCGGCAGATTAAACGGCACTACGATGCTGGTCGTCCCTTAGTGGGCATCTTGCAGAATTTCTCTAACCAAAGTAAGAAGTCCAAGTCTCAAGAAGAAGAAATTGAGCAGTGGAAGCAATCCCTCACCTTTCAAAGTCAGGAGTTGAATCGTCGAGAGTTAGAACTCGAAACCCGGCAAGAACAAGTCGAGGAAGCAGAAGCCGATCTCGAAAAGTTAGAAGCCCAGCGTCAGGAAATTGAAACGGCCCAACAAGAGCTCGATGGGCTGAAAGAGGAGCTAGATCGCAAGCACGATGAGCTACAAGGGGCCTGGGATCACCTCAATGGCGAAATTAGACGATTTGAAGAACGCCAAGAAGATGCTTCGCAAAACGCTGGCCTAGATGAGGCCCAGACTCACCAGTTGCAAGAAGCACTAGAGCGGCTGACGAACGCCGTTACGCCCACCGAAGGTCTTCGTGAGCAACTCAACCTGGCCTATGACCTCGTCAACCAACAGCAAGGTCTCTTATCTGAGCGTCAGCAGTCTTTAGAAGAGCAGCAAAAACAGCTTGAGGATAGACGCAATCAACTACAGCAGGAAATTGAAACACTCGCTGGCCATTGGCAAGGGTGGCACGAAGCTGAGACCGGGCTAAATACCCGCAAAGCCGATTTGAAAGTACAACAGCAAGTACTAGTTGGCAAGCAGTCTCATGTGCAGGTGCTGTCTCAACAGCTACAGGCTCAAAGCAATCTATATCAGCAGGTTTATGAACTGCTGAACACCTCAGATAAGGTGCGCTTGAGCGACAAAGTTGACGTGGCTGCATTAGATGCCCTGCCGATGGATGAGTTGGAAAAGGTCGTCACCGATCTGGAGAAAGACTTAGAAAAGGTTTCTCGATTTGTGAACGATCAGGAAGAAGAGTTAAAGCTAGAGCAACAGGCAATCGATGAACTTAAACAGCGCATGGAGCAAGTGAGTGAGTTTGATCGCCTGCAACTAGAGACCGAACTGGCCGAGGAGCAAGATCGCTACCAAATGTTGAATGAGACCTTGGTTGGTCAACGACGTAATTTGCTGGAACGGGAAGAAGTCCTGAGTCAGCATCAGGCCGTATTGCGACGACGTCAAGGCCTCGCCACCGAAGAGGCACCCGTTAGTGTCGTTGATTTAGAACCCGTCTTGAAGCAAATTGACACCCAGCGCCAGCAAACCTCAAACGAGTTGCAGCAATGTGAAACCGAAGTCAAAGAGATGCAGGCTCAACTTGAGGCGATGAAAAAAGAGATTGAGCACAAAACGAACGAACTTGCTAATGGTCGTGAAGATCTTAAGGGGCAAGATCTACAACTGCGCGATAAACAAGGCGAAGTAGGGGCAATGGAAGGGCGGATTCAACTCTTGTCAGAGTTGCTGACCCCGCTGCAAGAAAAGAGCGATGGCATGCGACAAAAGTTAGACGATATGTCAGAGTCGCTATCTAAGGTGCAAGAGGCGAGTGATTACCAACTCCAGGCGATCGCTGAGGTCAAGCAACTGGTTTCGACACTGGCTGCTAATGATACTTCTGAAGCAATGTCAGCCTAATTTGCAGCCCCATGCCAACCTCCTCATGCGTTCCTGGTGTGTTTTTGGCTTGTGAGCTTGTGCACATAAAATGGCCCGCTCCAACCCGTCAACATGGGCTGATATGGGAGGATAACTGAGAGTACTCAACTGATAGATGGCTATGGTGGATCAAGTGATCTGGGTCAACGAGCAGATCGACCCTTGCGGCATCGTATATTCCTGCATTGCCTGCGTTGACGAACAGCAAGCGCAAGCTTGCCACGATTCCTTCGAAGCTAATTTAAGTGAGGAGCAAAAGGCAGCTGGTTGGGTTGCTCAGATGCGTCAGGTTACCTCGTGGGATGATGTGCCCGTTAGTGCACTCAAACTGAGCTATTAGGTAGTCCACTAGCGTCAAGGACAGAGGAAAATAAGCTTTATCGGTAGTCCCTTTCGGCCTCAACCCGCACCCCCTGACCACGGGGGCGGTTCTAAGCGGGAGGCTCAAGCGCTCCGGTTGATGGAGGCCAGAGATCGATGTTTTGGGGAGTGCCTCAATCACGGAGGTGGGGCGAATCTGCAGCCCCCGGGCGGA
>CAZLYS010000376.1:0-5381 GCA_964563415.1 uncultured Halomicronema sp. | reverse complement strand
AAGCCTTTTTACAGCCTGCGGCCCCCGATACTGTTTTTGAAGGGGAAGTTGCTGACACCAAAGACGGTATCTTTGTGAGCTTGCCATCAGAGCTTAGAGACGATCCTCGCTGGAACCGGTTAGCCGATACCGGCCTCGTGCAAGTCCGCTGGCAGGGCAACGATTTGATTATTCGAGGCATCAGCCAACAATCACTGACTCGGCAAACCGCACCGGCAACGCTCAGTGCATCGGTGCAGTGCTGCTTCAACTGTGCTTACTGGCAGCAACCTCGCTGTAACAATTCCGCTTCGGCGATGTATAACTTTCCAGTGGCTGCTGAGGGCTATTGCCCAGAATTTCTTTTCAGCTCAGACCGCCAAACGCGCACTGGTTGAATGATGGTGCTGCCAACAACCGGTTCTACTCCTTAAGACATAGACAAGCATAATTACTGCCAAATCTTAAGTCTTATTCAGTCCAAGCTCTGGCAGTAATCATGCCTAATGACCTTGGCAGTTTAAATGGTGATGACTATGGCATTACTGAGCGAGATCGCCCAACAAACGCCATGTTCATCCAGCAAGGTTATGAATGTGGGCGCTGCTCTCTGCAGTTATCAGTGAGGCTAGATTAATGAGTCTTGGATTAGTCAGGATTCGGTTCACGACGTGGTGGGTCAGAAAGTTGCTCATTATCAGGACAATCTTCTGCTAGTGGGAAGTCAAATTCACCGCGCGGTACCGCTGCTAAACGTTGCATGACAGACCCAATGCTATCCAAGCGGATGAGCTCTTCCCAAGAGCAGATTTCATCCTCTTCATCGGTTTCGTAGCGAACAGTCACGAGGTCGCCTTCAATATCTAGAATCGTGGCGCGTTCGAGCCAGCGCTGCTGATCCCGTAAGAAAATCCAGACTTCCTTTCCCTCACAGCAAAGTTGATAAATCTTGCGGTGAAGCATGTACCAGTACTCCTTTATCGTGACATTCAAACGGGTCTTGTGAGTAGATGCTCAAATCTCTAACTGTTGCCATTGTGATGGCGATCGCCAGATGACTGAGCAACCTACAAGGAAATTTTCAACAAGGGATTGGAATTGACCTCTTGGTCGTCATAAACAACTTCCTTACAGTCTAAAGGGCATAGTCCAATTGCGTGGCATAAACTGGGTAAATGCGCTATATCTTCACGGTAATTTAGGCCACAACATCGTCTAGGGCGCGATCTCAACCATAATTCCCTCTAATTTCCAGTAAGGTACATGGCAAAGATGTCAGAACTGTTACGTTCAGGGCCTGCTGAGTTAATGCGGGTGCAGTCATGCTGACGCCTAGAGGTTTCTGGGATGATGATGATATTGATGACAGCCTATAGCGATCTCCTCACGTTAGGCTGTCATCGGTGACCCCAGCTCGATAGGGCCATGTTCACTGTTTCCTCTATCAGGTGACGCAAGTTTTGAGATGACGTATCCCCGCTTTCAATGGTGTTTGTTAGAGCGCGCGAGTCCTCCAGCTGACTGGCAAAAGCAGTTGGCTCATTGGGCAGCTAGCATAGGCTGGCAAACTCCTTTGATTGAGTTGGTCGGGCAGCTACTCTGGCAGCGCGGTTGGCGCAACCTGGCGGATATTCGCGGTTATTTGCAGATGGAGGCTTATGAGCCGACCTCTCCATTTGCTTTTGGGGCAGAAATGGAATGGGCGATCGCTCGTCTCATCCAGGCGTATGAACAATCTGAAAAAGTTGCTATCTGGGGCGATTTTGACGCGGATGGTCTGACGGCAACAGCGGTTCTCTGGGAAGGGCTAGGCCAGTTTTTGCCACAGTCTGATCACCTGCGTTACTACATTCCCAATCGCTTTACTGAGTCCCACGGGCTATCTACTAACGGGCTGGATGACCTGGCAAACTGGGGCTGCACACTAATTGTTACTTGTGATACTGGCAGCACTGCCGTGACCGAGTTAGCCCATGCCGCGACGTTGGGCATGGACGTGATTGTGACCGATCATCACACTTTGGCCGAGACTCGCCCGCCAGTAGTCGCGCTAGTTAATCCGCGTCAGTTGCCGAAAGGCCATCCCCTCGGGGATTTATCTGGCGTAGCAGTGGCCTACAAACTCGTGGAAGCGCTCTATGAGCGTTTACCCAACGTGCCACAGCAGCCGTTAGAAACCCTGCTGGATTTAGTGGCGATCGGCCTCATTGCGGATCTGGTGGCGCTGCGGGGTGACTGTCGTTACCTCACTCAACGAGGTCTACAAGTGCTAGAAGCGCAAGCCAAGGCCGCCGTGCGTCCAGGGGTGACCAAGTTGTTGGACTTTTGTAAGCGCACGGGAGATCGCCCCTCGGATGTAGCCTTTGGCATTGGTCCTCGGATCAATGCGGTGAGCCGCATCCACGGCGACGCTAGCTTTGGGGTGGAGTTGTTGACCAGTCGAGATCAAGATCGGGCCGCAGCCCTAGCTCTCGAAGCCGAGCTTGCCAACACCCGTCGCAAAGACCTCCAGGCTACTGTTTTACGTCAGGCCCAGGCCCACTTAGCCACACTGGATCTCGCCACCACTCAGGTGATTTTGTTGAGCGATCCGCAATGGTCACCTGGTGTCTTGGGGCTAGTAGCCAGCCAAATTGCCCAAGACACCGGGCGACCCACCATCCTCTTCCAAACCGAGACTGCCGCTATTCCCGGAAAACCTTTGATGGCTAGAGGATCGGCGCGATCCGTACATCAAATTGATTTATATGAACTGGTGCAAGCGCAATCCCATTTACTCACCAGTTTTGGGGGCCATCCATTTGCGGCGGGCATGACTTTGCCCGTGGATAACTTGCCGTTATTAGCGGCTGGGTTAAACCGAGCCGTGAGATCGTATTTACCCACTGCTGACTTGACTCAACCGCCCCCCCTAAATGTGGATTGTACCGTCACCGTTGCTGACCTTGGCAAAGATCTCTTTCGGGCACTCAAACTGCTGGAACCCTACGGTATGGGTAATCCCGTCCCCCGTTTGTTATTGCGCGATGTGCAAATTGCGAACCTATGGGAAGAAACCCTGAAAGACCGTCGAGGCAGCAAGCAGCGCTATCACAAACTCAGCTTTGATATCGTTGATCCGACGACTGATCAGGGATTTCCAGGACATTGGTGGGGCCATCGCCGCGCTGATTTGCCCACAGGTCACTACGACTTAGTGGTTGAGCTAGATGTCAACACTTACAAAAAGCGCTACGAAGCTCGCTTGGTCGATCTTTGTCCCACGACTGTTCCAGCCACCACAGACACTTCGACTAAAACCCGTTGGCTGATCGATCAGCGTGAGCAAGTCGTCGACCCGGTGCCACCTCCAGCCATGATCGACTGCCCAACAGACTGGTCAGATTTCTCGCCTTACCGCGTGGATGCGACTTCGCTGACGCTGGCCTATCCACCCCCACCTCCCCTGTCGTCTGAACAGCAGTGGAAACAACTGTTAGGCATTGCCAAATATTTAGCTCGCACCGGCGAGAGCCGCCCCGTCTCAGTGCTGCAAGAGAAGCTCGACTTGAGCGATCGCACCTTACATTTTGCCTACACCGCGTTGGCCAACCTTGGCTACACCGTTCAACATAGCGAGGAGCAGGTGAGTCTGAGTCAGCCATTACAATTGCCAACGGCTGCCCAATATGAGCAAACGGCTTGTCAGTTCTTAACTGCAGTGCAAGAAGAGTATTTTCGCCAGCAATACTTTTACGAAGTGTCGGTTGATATCTTAGAGCAGGTGCTGGGAGCAATGCCGACGAGTTCCGCACCTGCATCTTATGATTAGGGCGGTGTCATCACCTCTATTGTGAGTAGCGATCGTCTAGCCACTCACGGACTTCGCTTTCAGATAGATACGTGAAGCGTTGACCAGAATAAGGGTCATAAATGTGCCAGTGCGCCTGTCCTTCAACGTCGTAATACTTAGAAATGCGGGGCTCGTTGCGATCTCGTATGAGTTCCTGCACCACTGCCGCACCGATTTGTTGCAAAAAACGCGATAACTTTATTCTAAAGGGGGTGGCGGGCGATCTCCGATAGGCTCCCTCTAGCTGTTGACGAACCTGAACATCATTGGGACAAACCATCGCTTTACTCCTAAAACAGGTGACCGTTTTTGCTGTTGGTCACACCATAGGTCGTCCAGCCATAGGGCTTCAAAGCACAGCACAGATAACATCTATGCACAAAATCGATATCGACAATGAGACTACTCAAAGCCACCTAGACAAGTCACTACTGATGAGAATGATTAGGCATTTCTAACTTATCCCTTTACTGGATATAAATCCTTACATAAGTCGACTAGCTGTCGTGCTGTGAGGCTGGGTGAAAAGTTTTGGGCGGTATATTCGTAGGCTTGTTGTCCTCGGTTCAGCATCTCTTCGGGATGTTGAAGTGCATATATTAGTATCTGAGCCAGGGCATCAATATCTTCTCTCGCAAACGTGAAACCTGAAGGGGTCGCTATTTCTGGCAGTCCTCCCGATGCTGAGACAATAGAACACGTTTTTACACTAGATGCCTCCATCACAACATATGGGGCAGGATCCTGTATTCGTGACGGCACAATCAATGCAACTGATCTCTTCATAATGGGCAACAATTCTGCTTGGGCCAATCGCCCCTTAAAGGTGACCTGTTCTTCGAGATCAAGCTTCTTTGCCAGCTCTTTTAAGGAAGCTATGGATGTACCACTGCCAACGATACAAACTTTAAATGTTGAATGCATTTTTTTGACCTTGGCTGCAGCTTCCAGCAAGATATCGACTCCTTTATCTCCTGATAGGCGGCCAACAAATGTAAAAGTTAGCGGATCCTCTAAGTTACCCAACTCTTTAGAATTGCTATGAAGCAAGGGAATGGGGTTGTATAACACCCCAACTGGCCAAGGAAAGTCGAGAGATTTAGCCATGAATTCACTACAAGCGATATGATAATCTGCAATGTACGCAGTGCCTACACGAATGCCTAAACGCATGTAATTCAGTAAAGCAAATAATTTCCACTTTAATGGCTGTGAATTCTTAGGTAAGAGCGCTTTTAACTCTCGCTTGATGCGTTCAGAAAAAGAATATTTTTCGTATTCTGAGTGAGTTGTTTTATAAAAAGGAAAATGGTACTTGACGACAACTTTCTTGGCAAGAATCTTGCACAGGATAATGAAGCCGAAGTGGTTGGAATTCATGTGGACTACATCGCACCATGCGATCCCTTTAACCCACTTAATTAATGTGTCTTCTCGTGTTGAAACAATCCTAGATTTAATGTCTAAGGCATTGAGTTCTGGAAGTAAGAAGTTTACATAAGTGCTAACACCACTAATTTCGGTTCCATGACGATGCTGGATTAAAACCTTCATATCGATCTCGGCTCCT
>CAZLYS010000375.1:2081-5384 GCA_964563415.1 uncultured Halomicronema sp. | reverse complement strand
TAGCCTGGGTCGCAATTCCTGCTGCGATCACCCATTCAAGAGGGTTGAGGCCATTGCTAAGCGCAGTCGCTTCTGCTGAGCATAATTTCCAAGTCTATAGCGGAATGCGGAATGCGGAATGCGGAAACAAGAAGCCCGTTGGATAAAGGTTTCAGAGAGTTTGACTGTTTCGATCAAACTGCGGACTGCCATAGACTCAGTACTCGGCAGGATTAGAGCTTTTCCATAGCACTATGCACGCTGCTTGCGCACTAGGCGATCGCCAGCAGCCCCGTCATCAGGCCACGGCATATACGGGCCATAAAGTCGAGATCCAGGGTTTCGAGGCGATCGCTGGGTTGGTGATAGTGAGGATTCCGCAAAAAGGCAGTGTCGGTCACCATCAGAGCGCGATAACCACAATCCCAAAAGGAGGCATGGTCACTCCGCCGAGTGGCCGCGATCGCCGTCCCGCGATTCGGTACTGGCAGATACTCGCAAGGGGCACCCGCACTTCGCAACTGACGGCGCAGACGATGCATTGCCACCAGGGTCGAGGGGCTACCCACCAGAGCAATGTAATCACCCCGATGAGGATATAGCCGAGCCAAGAAGGGCGACGGATAGTTTTGGCTGTGGGGGGTGCGATCGCAATACCCGAGCATTTCTAGCGACAGCATCAGGTGAACGGCTTGACCATCCGTTCGCAAGCTTTCGGCATAGGCTCGACTACCTAAAAGACCGTACTCTTCCAAATCAAACGCGACAAACCAAACCGGACGGCGCAGCGGCTGCGCCGCACAATAGCGGGCAAGTTCCAACAGCACGGCGAGACCACTCGCATTATCGTCAGCACCAGGGGTGCCCGGTACGGTGTCGTAGTGAGCACCCACAATTAACGGAGTCACCGCTCGACGAGAAACCGTAATCGCGGGCAATTGTAAAATCCAGTTGCGATAGCGGCGAGCACGCACGACAAAAGTATGGTGCGTGACTGTACCTAACGGCGCGAAAGCACTCTGAAGGTACTGTTGAACGAGATGATGCTTGCCTGAAGCCAAGTAGGGATCGCGATCGCCCACTAATTGCTCTAAATGAGACCAGAGACGAGCTTTTACCAGCTCCAAATCTGGAACTGACAAGAATTCTTGGCGCGGCAATAGCGACATACTGACAAATTTTAAAGTTTCTTTAATCTTTCTCAGAAATCCTTACACAGACTCAGCTAGAGCATGCTGATTGGGTGGGCAACTGCCCCCAAAGTCAGAAACAAGTGTTTATACTGGGTGGCTATAGTGATTTTGTATCTGGTGACACGGAATATAAGATTGCTTTTTGCGCTCAATTTACAGGTCTTGGCATTTGCCAAATAGTCATGGAAATTCTGGGAATCGTTTGGGCAGCATCCATTATCTGTCCTGCATCTACCGCTACTGAGTCTACACAGGGCATCTGTGCGCTGCACATTCCTCCACATGAATCTTTGCTTGCGGGGGAAATTGCTGAGTGGCAAGAATCGCTGCAACAAATCTATGACTGGGCTACCTCGATAGGGTTAGAAACCCCTGAGAGTGATGTTCCTCAGCTGGGCACATTGCACTCTCAGCCAAATTTGGTTGCTCAAGAACCATCATTTCAGGCCCTAGTCCCTTCTATTGGCGTTGCACTGAGCAGTTTTGAGTTCTTCGACGCACCGGCTGCCCCTATCACCAGCCCGGCAGCAGCAACTCATGCCACTGTCGTCGAATCAAAGTGGCAAGATTGGTCAGCTGTAGCTGCCGTGCGCATCGAGCCCCCTCTTTCTCCCAGTCAAAAAATTGATTTTCCCACTCATTCACATGAGTATTGCCTACCCGAGACATCGACAGCCTATCAGGCTATCCCTTCCGATCTCCAAGCTTTGCCTAAACAGCAAGTGTGGGTGCACAACCAATTCATTGGCGAAGTTGCTGGTGATGCTGCCGCTCAGAAAATTGCGACAAAGCTGAGGACACTCATTCAGTCTGGTCAACTACAAGCGGCGCATCTTAGTCCTTTCGTAGGACAAAATTTCGTTGGCGTCAGCCATGATCAGGACTTACTGTTCGTAGTGGATGAAGCTTTGCAACCACACCCCGAAGTGCCCGCAGCGGTGACGGCAGTGCAGTGGGTCAATAACCTGCGCACCGCCTTAAACGAGGCTCCCATGAGTTTGGGAGATATACAAATGGCGCTCACAGGGCTAACCGAGACTTCAACTACTTTATACGGCATGGCCTCTTGGTATGGGCCGCACTTTCATGGTCGCCAAACCGCCAACGGTGAAATCTTTGATGAGAATGCGCTAACCGCCGCCCACAAAACGCTGCCCTTTAACACGCAACTAAAGGTCACCAACCGCATGAATGGTCAGTCGGTAGTGGTGCGGATTAACGATCGCGGTCCTTATATTGGGCAGCGATCGCTCGATTTATCGAAAGCCGCAGCTCATTGCCTCGGCAGTACTCAAGACGGTGTCGTGCCCTACGAAGCCGTGATTCTTGAACCAACGACCCCCACCGATGCAGGCGAGCTCACAACCGCACAACTGCCACTTGAGTAAATCACCAGTGGTCAGCAGTCTTGCCGTTTACAGCTCAGCCATGAGCAAATGGACGATTTTCAACAAAACGTTAAGATGAGTGACAGGAAAATCTGAATCATCGGTAGAGGCCGAGCTCATGGCAACGTCCAACATTGAAATCTACACTTGGAGCAGCTGCCCCTTTTGCATTAGGGCCAAGGCACTCCTAGACCGCAAAGGAGTAAACTACACCGAATATTGCATTGATGGTGATGAAGCAGCACGGGACCAGATGACTATTCGGGCTGGTGGTAAGCGGTCTTTACCTCAGATTTTTATTGACGAACAACACGTCGGCGGCTGCGACGACCTCTACAGCCTTGATCGCCGCGGAGAGCTGGACCCACTTCTAGCTGCAGAACAAGCATAAAACACCCCCTCAGGGTGAGTGAGTAATTACTCTTGCTTCAAGTACTAGCGCCTACTTAACAAATGTTAAGTAGGCGCTAGTGACAGCTCATTGAGTTAAGCGTCAGACATTAAGCAACAGTAGCCGCGCGCTGCTTACTATCAGCATGGTTTTCATGTTGATTATTGCGCGGCTGCAGCAAGCCATAGCCACCATGGTTGCGCTCATAGACAACATTGATCTCACCTGTCTCAGCATTCGAGAACATGTAGAAATCATGATCTACCAGCTCTAACTGCTCCAAAGCTTCTGCAACTGTCATGGGAGGCATTGAGAAATACTTCGTTCTCAATACGGCATCAGGCAGTTCTGG
>CAZLYS010000375.1:0-2062 GCA_964563415.1 uncultured Halomicronema sp. | reverse complement strand
GTTCAACAACTCAGAGACATTGACTGTCGGGCTATCGCTACTCAGCAGCGCATCATTCGGCTTCACTGAAGCCGCGTTTCGACCATTGCGTTTTTCCTTATATTTTCGAAGTTGACGAGTGATCTTGTTGGCGACTAAATCAATGCTGGCATACAGATTTTCGCTACTTTCTTCTGCTCGGACAACTGCTCCATTAATGTACAACGTGACTTCTGCGCTCTGTTTAGGCGGGGTCCGCCCATTCTTGGCCACAGATAAGTTGACGTCTACCTCGTTGGTCAAATGCTTGAAATGATGGACAGATTTGGTAATCTTCTGGTCAACATAACTGCGGATGGCATCCGTGATCTCGATGTTCTTGCCTTGAATCACGAGCTTCATAGAGTCGCCTCCGTTGCGATATTCTTTTGATACTTTCACCGTAGCAACCTTGTATTCTGGGCGACAGTCAGCTTCAGGATCCTTTGCAACCGTTGATATTTCTTGATTTCCTTTTCACGAAAGTTTCTGTCTGACCTACTTTTCCCGTGTTAATGGACACTGCACCACCGTCTGAGGCAGCGATCGCCCCAAGTATTTGCCATCTCTACCGCCTAGGGGAGGTTCCTTACGAGACCGCATGGCAATGGCAAAAACAGTTATTGGCGGCTGGACGACAAACGCCTACTCAGGCTGACATCCTTCTATTGCTAGAGCATCCTGCTGTTTATACCTTGGGACAAGGGGCCGACGATCGCTTTCTCAAATTCACCCCTCAGCCCCATCTACCGCCTGTGATCAAAATCGAACGTGGGGGAGAAGTCACCTATCATTGCCCTGGTCAGTTGGTGGGGTATCCCATCCTCAATTTGCGTCGTCATCAAACTGATTTGCACTGGTATTTACGCCAGCTAGAGGAAGTCATCATCCGCACCATTGCCATCTTCGGTCTAACCGGAGAACGACTAGCAGGGCTAACGGGCGTTTGGCTCGACGGCTATAAAATTGCAGCGATCGGCATTAAGGTCAGCCGTTGGATTACCATGCATGGCTTTGCGGTGAACGTAAATCCTGATTTGTCGGGGTTTCAAAACATTGTGCCTTGTGGCATTAGCGATAAACCAGTAGGTAGTCTGGCACAATTCATCCCTGACATTACGGTGCAGCAAGTGCAGCCGGTGTTAGAAAGGCAATTTTCCCAAGTCTTTCAACGACAACTTATCGCTCAAGATCCAGCCCAGCTCCCAAACGAGCTAGACCGCATAAATTACCTCCAGGTAAATTAGCCTTAGAGCCCAGCCTTTGGAGTCTCAGTGGGCATCGTGGTAAGTACGCGCTACAGTAAAATTACCGAAGGGTGTGTTCATCAAATTCCTAGGTATTGAAAGTCTGAATCGTCTTTGTAGGCAAGGCCAAGCTCCCCATCATGATCGGGAAAGGGCTTTGCCGAGATGAGCGAATGGCTAAACCTAGGTTTTGCTCGTTGAGCCCTTGCTTGCGCTGACAAAGAGCGGTTTAGATTGTGCCGATATTCATGGCGCACTAACGCTCAGGAAAGATTTCCACTTTTGTCAATTGCCGGTGTACTGGCTGCTGCAACGTTGGCCTGAGGCAGTAACAACGTTTGTGAACAATTACTACCAAGTGCGGTCATGGATCCAGGGTCAGGCAATTTCTTCATCAACGACAGTTTTTTAGCTACTGACGAAAAAGGATTTGGCTTGGCCAGTCCAGATGCGCTGCTGTCGCTGTCATCTCCTAGTGCCCCTTACTCTGCCCGAGCCATGGCACCAGCAGACAAACAGCCTTTAGAGTTTACCGATGATGTATTGCCTTCAAGGCAGCGTGTCCTTCAGACATCACGTAGTCTTGAGGTGAGTCATGCCAGCCCGTTATCACCTCTACGGAAGCGTGACCGAGAAGCCTTAGACGACATTTTTAGTGAAGATGATTTATCTGATACTGCGTTGGATATTCATCGGCATTTGTCTCGTCTCTATCCTGAGCCTTGTTGGGAAGACGAACCTTACGAATTTCTCAACGGTTATATTTGAGCAGCGGTTATGACCGCTGGCACCAGTTA
>CAZLYS010000374.1:0-5389 GCA_964563415.1 uncultured Halomicronema sp. | reverse complement strand
TTCCCCAAAATGCATCGATATGGACCCTTTTCATAAATCAAATAGGATTGCTATAATTGTGCCGATTTTCAGGATTCAGGTGGCGAATCAACCAGAATTGCATGAAGCCTAAAATCAGCCCTCCAGAAATTGCCAACACTGACAAGCTGAGAATCAGGATCAAAATCCCTTGCCCACGAGTATCGATGTCTAACAGAAAAAGTTCGTGGGCCAACATCAATGCAAATCCTGTGATGGCGGTAGTCAACCACCATTTCAAGGCGAATGAAAACCCTTGAACTCGCCAGAGGAGGAGACTTTGCAAGCCGCTGACCAGCACCCAATAAGTGCCATAAATCATCAGCGAGAGCGCAAGATTTGAAGAGGCTGGATACCAGGTAATCTGTCCCGTTTGTAGAAAGCTCGCAATCAGGATCAGGCAGCCGGGGCTAATCAAACTCCAGAGAATGAGAAATTGCTTCACGGTCAGACAATGATGAGCGAGTCTGAGTCAGATGTGGGGGGATTTCCCTGAGGTTGGTCGCAGGAGGCGTCCTTCATTAATGAGGGTAAACCCCCAGCTCTGCTGGGGGACTCGTAAAGTTTGACAGTTCCGGGATTATAAGAAAGAGTCTCTCGGCCATGAACAAATGAGGTTCATGCAAGGAGACTCAAAATGAAAGATGTTGGCAGTCTAAGCCATACAAAATGGGAGTGCAAATATCACGTGGTATTCATCCCCAAATATCGCCGTAAGGCTCTGTACTATGAGCTGCGTCAGTATCTAGGTGACATATTTCGACGCCTAGCAGCGCAGCGAGAATGTCAGATTGAAGAGGGGCATTTGATGCCAGACCACGTACATATGCTGCTTTCAATCCCCCCCAAGCACTCGGTGTCGCAAGTGATGGGCTTCATGAAAGGGAAAAGTGCGATTAGCATCGCCCGCAACTACGTGGGGCGACGTCGGAATTTCACCGGTCAGAGCTTTTGGGCCCGAGGCTATGATGTCTCGACCGTGGGACATGATGAAGCTGTTGTACGCCAATATATTCGCCATCAAGAGGAGGAAGATAAGCGGCTGGATCAACTAGAGCTGTTCAAGGAGTAGCGCCCCCTTTGAGGGGCGCATGCTCCAAGCCGCTTTGAGCGGTTCCCATATGCTAAAGCCTCCGGCTTTGCCGGAGGATACTTTTACTAAGTCCCAAATCCTTTAAGAATAGACTTATCGCGTCCGTATTAAGGAGACTAGCTAGGGACTGATCTTGTTTCAGCGCTAGGTTGCAGTGGCTCAATAATGACAGCCCTTAATCGTAGTAGACTGCTACTCCCGTCTCAACAACGTGATCTTTGCTATCAAAGCAAACATTATAAGAAAGCCAAGCAAAGTCCCATGGCCAAGCAGCGCCGTCGGAGCCGTATTGCCAACATAAGTTCACTGCACCAGATGACTGTTGGAAAACCTTATGCAAGTCTTCCCGATAGATACTTGGTTCACTTCGGGGTTGCCCCAGCAACGATTCGACATCTGCGACACTCATACCAGGCGTAATAGTCTGAAAATTTTGATTGAAATTGGGCGGTAAAACAGTATCGATCGCAGGATACAAGGGAAAGTATGATTCGGTGTAGAAAAGACTGGTTGCAAATACACCAAAACCGATTATTCCGATGCTAAGTATCAGTTTTTTCACGATTTTACCCATCACGAAAATACGGAATTTTATAGTTTACAGACAGATTTCAGCGCTTTCCGGCGAGATTGGTCACTCAGGTGGAATTCTCTAGCTCGCTCTCGTACTATTCGCCATAAATTCTGTTTATGTTGTCTGCGATCACAGCACATTTCATATCAACTGGAATCGTTTTTTGCAGGCCACCTAACTGTTAGTTCAAGCAAGCAATGAGACGTTGTTAGCAGAACCGTCATTAAGTCAAGACGTCAAGATTAGCGACAAAGTTGCACAGCAATAAAGCATGATTTGAGCTTCACTGATTATCGAGCGATCGCCTCAATTGAGTGCGGGTGATGCGACATGCTGAAATGGCTCGGGGCACGGTGAGCTGCTTTGATACCCTATTGCACCTGAAAGTTTGGTCAGGACAAGAATAACGCCAGATGTTTCTCCCTTGCTCCCCATCTCCCCTTGCCCTCTGAATGATTTAAAAGTGTCCTAACTGAGGCTACCGCTGCAATATTGAGGGCAACAATTGGCTGTGTCAGGCTCCTGATATCATGGTGGCGATTGGACGACCCAAAGGCGATCACCGCTCTTATCGTCAGTGGTACGAGGCAGGGAGCGAGCGATCTGGCAACAACGTTTTTGGGGACATCAAATTCGCGATAACGTTGATGGCGTGTGGAGTTCTGGAGCATAACCGGCGCTGAGAATTTTGGCTAAATCGTTCCCTGATTGCCAGCGATCGCGCAGGGCTTGAGCCGGTGTCGTGCCAGTTTGAACCATTTGCCAGAGAGGTTGCAGCAGCGATCGCTCCTCGGCATCCATCAGGGCTCGCTCAGCGGCATTCAACAACGAAAGTGCTTGATCGCGCAGCTGTTTATCTTGAAATCCGTACAGTGCTGATCGCTGATGGACTGCCGCATCTGGGACTAAGGCCAGCCCTGGCAGGGTTTGATCCAGCACTAGTCCTTTAATCAAGGCCAACAGACTGCCATAGAGGGCAAAATCGCCACAACTATCACAGGCCTTAAACTCAATTCGTCCAACCTCAGCGGGCAAGCGAGCAATTTTAGTGAGCGAGGGCGTACTCTCAATTAAATCTTCTGGCCTTGCTAAGAACACCATGGCTGCTGGCCGCCGTCCCGTGCGCAGGTGGGTACGGATCGACAGCCCTGACCAAAGTTGCCCACCATAAACTGGGGAACTAAAACTAAACGGCACAATCGCGGGACTGTAGTAAGTCAGCTTTTTGCCCACTTGAATCAACGCCTCAGGAGAAAGGCCCGTCACGGAAAAGTTGAGATCGGGGCCATAGGTCAGCATGGGAATGTGGGCTGTGCGCTTTTCCGGAGACGCTGCCCGACGGGCGCTTTCGTAGCGATTTAAGGGCGGTTGGGGCAGAAAATCAGTCTGGATGGGGTTAAAGCTGGTCAGGACTGGCAGCAAGTGAGCCGGGGCAGCGACCTCACAGAGTTGGATAAAACTCTCTCGGAGTTCTTGAATCGTGCCCGCGATCGTCGGCTGAATGGTAGTGCGAATTTCAATCCCTTTGGGGGCGCAATCGAGCAGTTCTCCCGTCTCAGAAAACCGCTCGTAACCTTCGATGTACCAACGTTTACGCTTAATGTTCATATCCCCGATACGCAGTTGCGGATAATCAGTCGCGTATTCGGGCAATTGAGCGATCAACTGGTCAAACTGGTCGAAGGCCGTATTGGCAAAGTCTGCAAATTGGTGGGTGGCTAGATTCCAAAATGCGACTTCGTGCTCAATGCCAAAATGGTATTGCCCCATCAAAAGATTTGTAGCCTGATCACTCATTGCAAAGCACCCTAGGTTTGGTATAGCTGCCAGTTCTGATAGCCGTCAGCACCGATGACATATTGTAGCTGTTTGAGAACTATTCGCAAGAATCATCGAAAACACTTACGGCTCCTTTATTCGAATTCATCGATTCTCGTACCTACAATCTTTTTTGAGAGGCATTAATCATGACTGCATCACTACTTAGCCAAGAGGATTGCTCAAAAGCTCTTTAAATTTGCCTCCTTAGATGAGAATCTGTATCATTAGGAAATCGATTCGACTGTCGAGATCGACGTTCGTTTTAGTTTGCGCGATCTCTGCATTGCCGGTCATCACGGTTATCTTGCTGTAGGGGGTTGTCTGATGAATACGTCCATCGTCTCCACCACCCCATCAACATCCTTAGTCGGGACGGCGGTACCGGCTGAAACCTTTGTGTTGCTTGAAGTTTCACCCCCTTGGGATCAGCCCGCCCTCCTCTCAACCGGAGTGCCTGAAAGCTTGAGACAAGCCATTAAGCCTTTACTGGATGGGCCTACCAAGGTCAGGGTGCATCTAATTGCCAATGAGCAGACTCGAACTCAAACCCAACGCCGAATGCTGATTTTTCAGCAGGAGCTTGGACTATCGCTAAATCAGGAGGGGCAGTCGGTCTTTAGTGGTCAGCTCAGCCGCCAATATGCCGCGTGGGAAGCGCAAGTCGCCGCGCCTGCTGCGATGGCCCCAACCCTAGAGCATTTTTTCCAGCGTCGTTCACGCGGAGCGACCAGCCACTTGTGGCATCGGGCTGAACAGCGGCACCTAATGGTCTGTACCCATGCCAGCCACAATGAATGCTGTGGCGCTTATGGCTATCCGTTTTATCAGCAAGCGATCGCCCACGTTCAACGGCTGGGGTTAACGGCGCAAGTGCAGCCCTGGCAAATCACGCATATCGGCGGTCACCGCTTTGCGCCGACCCTGATCGATTTCCCTCAAGGACGCTACTACGGCAATCTGAATGAAGCGTCCCTACAGGCGCTATTGCAGTCGCAAGGTGACATCTCCTCCTTGCTCACCGCCTACCGCGGCTGGAGTTGCCTACCCAAACCGCTGCAGCTTTTAGAGGCTAAGTTATTACATCAATACGGTCGGCGTTGGTTTGCCGCCTCGGTTGCAGGGCGGATTATAAGTTGTGATGAAACCCAAAAACAACATCAGGTAGAACTCTGGTTTCAGTTGCCCAACCAGTCCCTCAAGCGCTGCATCGGCGCGGTGCGACAGCATCAAGTAATTGACTATGCCGTTGAATCAAACCGTGAATTTGACGTGCAGCATTGGTCAGCGCGTAAAACTGGCTAATGCTTCCCGACGGTAACCCGACTCCTTGAGCATGACCCGCGATCGCTACACCAAAAGGCAGTCAAAAAACATAGAGTTAACTCGCGTCAAAGATTGTAGTGCGTATGTATTTTGTTCCTTGTATTGCCCAGGCAAGCTTATGAAGCTAAGCAAAACCACTCCAAAATCCTGCGCATTTTTGACGAAGCAAAAGCCAGAAAGTTTTATGTGGATTTTCTGGGCTTTCAAGTGGATTGGGAACATCGATTTCAGCCAGATATGCCGCTGTATTGCCAAATTTCCAGAGACAACTGTGTCTTGCACTTGTCAGAACACTACGGCGACTGCAGTCCTGGCGGCGCCACGCGCATTGAGGCGAATGAGCTAGACAATTTTCAGGCTGAACTGCGTGGTAAAAACTATCGATATGCCCGACCCGAGATTGAAGACATGCCCTGGGGCAGTCGCGACATGTCGATTCGTGACCCCTTTGGTAATCGACTGACTTTTACGAATGCTGTGAGCACGTAGGATGAGAAACCGTCTAAGAGTGGGCCAAAGAAATAATCATCCACTAGCCTAGTATGCGTACGTTGAGTAGC
>CAZLYS010000373.1:0-5390 GCA_964563415.1 uncultured Halomicronema sp. | reverse complement strand
ATGAGCTTTGATGAGTGTTGTCTGTGGGCACAACGCATCGTGTGCGCTCTCAATCAAGTTTTTCCGGAGCCGGACTATCCCAACTGGTCATTATGCGATCGCCTGTTGCCTCACTCTAAAGCCATAGCAACTTTTGTTGATCTTTATCAACTGCAGTTTGAAGCTGTGGGTGACTTGTGGGATAAAACGGCACGTTATCTGCGCGAACGAGGTCAGTATGTTGAAGCCAAACCCTTGCTGAAATCTGCTCTTGCTCTTAGACAAGGATTATTGGGTGAAACACATCTTGATGTTGCTACCAGCCTGAGCAACTTAGCAAGTCTCTATAAGGATCAAAAGCAATACGGTGAAGCCGAGTTACTATATCGGCAGTCATTAGAGATCCGACAGCTCCTTTTAGGAGAGGAAAATTTGGATACTGCAACAAGTTGGAATGATTTAGCAGTTGTTCTTAAGGCTGTAGATAAATATAAAGAAGCAGAATTGCTGCACTTAATGGCATTAGATATACGTCGCAGACTTCTAGGAGATGATCATCTAGATGTAGCGGAGAGTCTAAATAACTTAGGTGCATTATGCTTTGCTCAGGGTCTCTACAAAAAGGCTGCATCCCTTTTTGAGAAATCCTTAAGTCTTAAGAAGAACTGGCTGGAAGAAAAGCATCCGCGTATCATCAGTTCCTTAAACAATCTTGCTATGGTGTATCAGAAACAGGAGCAGTATGAACAGACAGAAGCAATTTATTCTCAAGTCGTGTTGCTTTCATCTGAAGTTTTCGGCGAATTTAGCTATCAAAGAGCTAATTATCTAAACAATCTAGCTGACTTCTATCGTAGCCAAAGGAAATTTTCACAAGCAGAAATATACTTCAAGGAAGCATTTTCAATACAAAAACAGCTTTTAGGTGAGGATCATCCAACTATCGCCATCATTTCAACCAATCTAGGAGCGTTGAATGAAGATCTTGAGAAATTTGATGAAGCGGAAACATTTTATCGTAGGGCATTAGAGATAAAGGTCCAAGCCTATGGCAAGAAGAACTCTTCTGTTGGAATAAGCTTAAACAATTTAGCTAAATTTTACGTTGGACGACGACAATATAAACAGGCAGAGCAATTTTATTTAGAATCCTTAGAGGTTTTTGAGGCAAGCTTAGGCAGCCATCATCCTTATTTTAAGCAAGTCCAGAGCAACCTAGATGAATTACTGAAAGTGATAGATAAACAATGATGTATTGTCCTGGATAAACTTCCTTTACCGAGACACGTCCATTACGGTAAAACCCGCCCAATAGATTGGATCTTGATATTTTTCTTGGGACTTTATTTTTAGCATTGCTGTACGCAAAGCATCTTCCACGTCAATATTTGAACCTTTCTCATGCATTGCTAAGTAAAACTGGAACATGAGCTGTTGGGTTGCAATATCTGGTACGTCCCAAAGGGAAACAACTACTTGTGGGACTCCGGCTAATCCCAGCGCCATCGGAAGCCCAAGCAGAGCATTTTCCCCTGCAATTCCTCTAGCTGTATTGCAAGCACTCAATACGACTAAATCAGCCTCAAGGGAAAGGTTTAAGAGTTCTTGTGACGGTAATTCCCCATCTGACAATATCACTGCGCCAGGTAGCGAGCCATTTGTTCTGATAACATGCCACCTTCCCATTCCGTCTTCGCCTGGCCATAAACCATACGAAATCTGATCACCTTGAACAGGAGAAATAGTCGTACTTGCAATTTCCTGAACATATGGCGCGACACCATCTCGGTTATGGATTAACAACAGAGTATCGCCTGATGGAGAAAGAGAATCGAGGATACCATGTGTTGCGAGGTGAATAACTTTTGCATCTTCAATTCTTTGAATTACATTGTCACGAGTAGCTTGGTTCCCTGTATAAGTACTACTTTCTGTCAGAATAGAAATTAATCTTGCCTCCTGCTCTGCCCCTTGAAGGAAACGCACCTCAGGATTAGCTGGATTGCCAACAATGAGAATATCTTCTTCTTTTGGAAATCGCCTTAATGGAGGTCTATCTCTCAACACATATTGCAGTTTTGGTGTGACTCGAATAGAAAATTGATCAATCAAATAATCTCCGGAGGGTGTTTTGAGTGCT
Organism: uncultured Halomicronema sp.; assembly: GCA_964563415.1. Classification (GTDB taxonomy): domain Bacteria; phylum Cyanobacteriota; class Cyanobacteriia; order Phormidesmidales; family Phormidesmidaceae; genus Halomicronema. The sequence continues at coordinate 3,271 of CAZLYS010000373.1, read as the reverse complement.
GCAAAAGGGATAAGAAGAAGTTCTTTCTGAGGAACAAAAATTACTTTAGAAGCAGAATCAGCAGGTAGATAGTTTTCAATGGGAGTAATTAGCAGTTGGTATAACTGTTGTAATTGACGTGTTTGTTTAGCTTTATCCACAGTAGGAGGGTCAACAGTTGGCGTATTAGTGCGTAGTACCTCTGCCAACAGAACTTCTTCTTCTCCACGATCAATATAATAAGATGCAGCGACTCGTAATGTATCACTAGCAATTGATTCAAGAGATTGCGCTACAGGATTGAGACCAGTAACCTCAACGTTAATAGTTCCGTCTGGTTGAATTACCCAAACAATAATTTCTGCTTCACTGACAACAGAATAATAGACGAAAGTTGTCTTTTCTTCCTCAGCAAAGTGCTTAATGTCTTCAATAGCTACCCTATCAGAATCTATCAGCTCGGGTATCCGATCATCTGTGAGCCGACCATCTATTACATCATCATTTAAGGCATAAGCAATGGCCGGTATAGATCGTATTGATTCTAAATTCCTGGCTTCTTCCGAAACTTCAAGTGCTGCTCTGACTTTGTCAGGTTGTTTGTCTTGGATAAGTACTCTTTGAAGAAGTCGTAAGATATCTAACTCTATTGTATGAACATCTCTTGCCGTAATGGACTGTCCCTCCGAATCTACGGCTTCGGCCTGTTGATGGGAATCTCCGCCAATTTCTCCAGTCAGTACAAGATTGAATACGTTGTCAGCTAAATCACTAACAAAATCATCAGACTCTAAAGCTAGCGCATTGATTATCCGAGCGTATAACCCGTCTATGGAGTTGGCCGTTTCGAATTGTAATTCACCACGATATCCAGATTGGTTCCTAGGTATTGGACTAATGAACGACCCAGTATCTCCTGATCTTACGGTTGAGAGGGCCAGGATTAGAGCATCCTCGGCATCTGAGTAGTTACCTACGCTATATTCTTTCTGCGCTTGGCTCAATAGATCATCAGCGTCTCTCAAAATCTGCGATCGCTGAGAAGCTGTATCTTGTTGTGTTGTCGGGTCTGATAGCTCATCTATTGACGTTGTAGACGGAGGTGACGCTATCGCCCGAAAAGGAATCAGGTTCGCTGCTGAGGCTGCAGTAAAGGATAGTAAGAAATAAAAAAGTAAGGCAATAACAGATTTTCTCAAGATTGCTCCTGTGTTGACATTTTCATATTAGTGAAGAAACGAATCGCCTTATTTAAAGATGTAGTAATTTTCACCTCAGATAAATAAGATTGTCTAGCTTCAGCAGACGGAGCATTCCACACGGCTAGCTCGACTTAAGCCTGCAAAGTCAGTTTAGAGAATTAGCTATTGCACAGCGGTTCTGTCTCCAGTGGTATCCTGACTCAGTTTTTGAGCACAATTGAACTTAAACGACTTCCAAGCTGATTGGGGCAAAGCGTTGATGACTTCTGTCTCCGAAGTGCTCTCACAACTGTGGTCCTACGGTCATCGTGGAGCCTACAGCGAAGTGACGAACTACGCTGATGAGCTGCCCCCTGCGGTTAAACAGACTCCTTTAGTTTCTCTGGAACTGTCGCGGGCTTTTCTGCGCCAAGGTCGTCCCATTGATGCCGAAGGGATTCTAACTTCCGCAAATTTGGCAACAGCCACTCCAGGAGAACAGCTGATCTTAGCCCTGGAAAAGGCCTCTCTGAGCATTTATCGGCAGATGGCGATTCAGACCTCACTGCAAGCGGCACAGGCAGCATTTGCCACGGCAGAGGCTCAATCCATTGACCCAGTAGATCGCGCCGAAGCCGATCGCATCCACATCCGCATTCTGCTGACAGCTGCCACCTACTTCGAGATCGCCCCAGAGCAGGGCCAGCAGGCACGCGATCGGCTGCCCGCGATCGCAAAAATCCTGCCCTACACCAAGTATCACTGCAAGGTGCAGGGAACGGGTGAAGGCACGAACCTTGCCCGATGGGATTTTCGCGAAAATCCAGACCGGCGGGATGGCATTGGTCCAGAACAGGTTTTGATCCTCACATTACCCGTGGTGGATCAGGTGACCGACACCGTCATTGTGAGTGCTCGTCTGGCCAAGCCAGGACTGCAAGGTGGCCTCGAAGCCATCCAAGACCGATTCTATGCCCTACACCCGAAGAGCGATTCTACCCCATTACCTTTGAAATCCCCCAAGCGTTCAGAGGTAATTTGGCTCAATTTTTCGGTTTTGTTTGATGCCAACGAGAACGATTTCGGCCCGAGAGTGTTCGACAAATGTTCGAGTACTCCTATGGTGCATCTATGTAGCTCAAGATACCTGTATTGATACCAGTAGTTCCATTAAGCTCATAAAAAACAGCCTGAAACGACGAAATTCCGTTTATCAGGTTGGACATTTTATTGGGGTAAATTTGGGGTAATTAAATTTTGATGCCACTCAAAGTACTTTCCTACATGAATTGACCACTCGATTCGTAATCGAGCGGTCGCGGGTTCAAATCCCGCCATCGGCTTCTGTACGTTCGCGCACTAAATGTCGCAGTTCGCAGATTGATGTCGCTTTTCCCACAAAATTGGCATCAATCTGCATTTTTCGCAATTTTATGTTGCAAATCCTGATTCATGTGCTGTTTGCAAAATAATGTCGCTAGGGACTACTCAATCAACTCATATGAATATCACTGCTTTGATTACGTGATTGCCGTCATTAAAGGTCTCAAGACTTGAGCAATTACGAATCGAGTGCTCCTTTCAGCAGCGTTGCATAATTGAAAGATGAATCAGGGGAATTTGCGATGCAATGTCCGGAGTGCGGAGCGACTCATATCCGTAAGAATGGCAAGCGAAAAGGTCAGCAAAACCACATCTGCGTCACTTGCGGTCGTCAGTTTATCAACGCCTACGAACCTCCCCGAGGCTACTCTGATGAGGTCAGACGCGAATGCCTCAAGATGTACGTCAATGGTTCTGGGTTCCGAGCCATCGAACGGGTGAAAGGGGTGCACCACACGACGGTCATCACCTGGGTGAAGCCGGTGGGGAACTGCCTGCCAGATGCTTATGACCCTGACATAACGCCACGGGTCGGAGAACTGGACGAATTAGCAACTTTTGTGGGCTCAAAAAACCAAGATTTGGCTGTGGACAGCAGTTGACCACTTTCGCCAAGGGATCTTGGGTTGGGTTCTCGGTGATCATAGTGCTGAGACCTTTCAACCCCTCTGGACCCTAGTACTTTGTCAGGCTTGATTTGAGGGATAGGATAGGGGAGACTAGCCAGG
>CAZLYS010000372.1:0-5418 GCA_964563415.1 uncultured Halomicronema sp. | reverse complement strand
CGCGATGAATTTGGTCGTGCCATCTGATTGCCTTCCACACATCTAGAACACTATCGAGAAATTTCAACGATATTGGGGAGTAAACATGGTTGAAAGTCGACAACTGAGCTATCAACAATCATCTGTGACGATGTCCTCGTACTTAAAAGCGACTGCGGTTATCGATTGGCAACATCCCGAAATTTTAGCTCTAGCTCAACGGTTGACTTCAGGGCAAATGACGATCGAGGCGATCGCCCAAAGGTGCTTCGAGTGGGTGCGTGATGAAATTCACCATAGCTTTGATTACCAAATGAATCCGGTAACTTGGCGAGCTTCTGATGTCCTGCACCATAAAACCGGATACTGCTTTGCCAAAAGCCATTTGCTGGCGGCATTACTGCGAGCGAATCAAATTCCCGCAGGGTTTTGCTACCAGCGATTAAGCATTGATGACCAAGGGGCGCCCTATAGTCTGCACGGATTCAATGCCGTGTACTTACCCGATATTGGTTGGTATCGAATTGATCCACGCGGCAACAAACCTGGGGTAAATGCTCAGTTTTCGCCCCCCAAAGAGCAGTTGGCGTACCAGCCTCGCTTGCCCGAAGAGGCCACTTTTTCAGCCATTTTGTCAGAGCCTTTACCCAGGGTGATCGCAGCATTACAAGGCCAAACGACCTGGGATGCCATGTTGCACAATCTTCCCGACCTCGGGTTAAGTGCAGCTCAGCGTCACGGTTTAATGCCAATACCTCATCGGAAATCAAACTGACAACTTGGAAATCAGATGTAATAAATCCGTTGACTTCAAGACCTTGTTGCGTTTGCGTCCCACAAAGGTTTCGAGTTCATCCAATTCGCCAACCTGAGGCACCGTTTCAGGGGCGTAGGTGTCTGGTCAATTTTCTCCAACTGGCCCGAGCCAGGTGAGAACGGTGGTGTCGGCATCCCCAAGCACCCGTTCAAGCCCTCTCAAACCCATGCCATTGACATACATTTTAGAGGCTGAGTCGTTTTGTCCAATCACTGTAGCCACGAAGTGTGTAGGTATCGATAAACTGGCGGTGACAGGCGACACAGAGATGATTCTGCTTGCCGCGACGATGGCCATTCTTACGGATATGCTGGCTACCACAGTCAGGACAGAGCATCGGCAGGTCTCATCACGAAAGGGCTTAACTAGTTTCCAAGACGATTACGAGCGTTAGCAAGTCGATTCATCCCGTCAATGAGCAACGCCAAAAAATCTTCTGACACTGCATCCGATCGCTATTGGCAAACGTATACCTAATGAATTTTGACCTATGGGGCTGTGGTTCAAGGACTCGATGAGATCAATGTGATGGAGCAGCAAGCCGATAGTGTGCTGGTGACTCGGCTTTGGCAGGGAGACCTGGAAGCTATGGGAAGCCTGTATGACCGCTATGGTCGATTGGTATATGGCCTAGCCCTGAAGGGGTTAGGTCAGGTTACGGAGTCTGAAGACCTCACCCAAGAGGTGTTTTTAAGCTTGATGCGAACTCGCACGTATAACCCCAGCCGCGGTTCTCTCGCGAGTTATTTGACGACCTTGACGAGATCGCGGGTGATTGACCGTTTGAGAGCTCAGTCGACTCGGCAAAAGTATCAGCATCATTGGCATCGTCATCAATCTGCCGTTGACCTAACCACTCCTATGAAACACCTCACCCAGGCCGAAAACCGGGCGCTGGTAACGCAAGCCCTCTCGACCTTAAAACCTCAGCAGCGGCAGGTGTTGGAAATGAGCTACTACGAAGGGCTCTCTCATAGCGATATTGCGGAGGAACTGGAGGTGCCTCTAGGTACAGTCAAAAGTTGGGCCAGACGTGGGCTCTTGCAACTCCGCCGACAACTCAGCACGCTACAGGAGGACCAGTCATGACGATGTCACCTCAAGAGATTTATGAATTGGCTGCGGGTTATGTGCTGGGGGATTTGGATTCGGCTGAAGCCGAAATTTTTCAGGCGTTGCTGACTCAAGTGCCAGAACTTGATCAAGAAGTGGTGGCCTTGCAGGAAGCACTGGCGGTCATGCCCTATGGTTTGGCAGAGGTTGACGTGGATAGCGAGGTGCGATCGCAGCTTATAAGCAGAGCTGCCGCCGAGTTGCACTCAGGCTTGGCAACCGATCCACCTGCATTAGATACCACAGCGTTGAGCCAGCCGGAAGTAATTCCAGCAGAGGAATTTCAGCCACGATCGCAGCGCCGCTGGATGATGGGCAGTGTCGCTGCCGGCCTCGCTATTGTCTATGGGTTGGTCGCGGTACGCCTGAGTGGTCAAATGCGTTTCCAACAGGCGCAATCTGAGCAGCCTCCCGGTCAAGTAAGCGTGGCTCAGACTTGGGCAACCCTAGACGACATCCTGCAAGACCATCAGAAGTCTCTCGATAATCCGGATGGGCCGGTTGACTTTGCGGTCAGCCAGGCGAGTGATATTCCGGCGCAGGTGACTGGGTTTGCGACCACGGTAGCGGCCCTACCTCTATTGCCCCAAGGCAAGCTCATCGGGGCCAGTAATTGTCAGTTTGGTGAGACCTCAGGGCTACGACTGACTTATCAGCTCTCGTCAGAGCAGACGGTGTCTGCCTATCAGCTTGATGTCACTGATCAGTCTCTGCCCGAGCTGCCGTCTGCCCAAATCACCCTTCAGCAGTCGGATGGTACCGGCTTAGTGCTTTGGCGCGATGACCACTATCTCTATGCCCTAGCAGCAACCTTACCCGTTCCAGAACTGCAGACCTTAGCTCACGCTATCAACGGCAGCTAGGTTCAGCAATTCGCCCAAGTTCGCTTTCGTCCTGTTCATTAAATACTCATTACTCAAACATCATGGCACGTAGAAAACCCCCCTCCACTTGGATACATCGCAACTCTCGCTATTTGATTGGCGGAGTCGCGACGGCAGGCTTGTTGTTATCGATTGGCTGTCTAGCCAAAGGTAACAGTGCCCTATCGGATAGCGCTTATGTCATGTTGGCTGGGCTGTCTTTACCGCTGTTGGGTGCGATCGCCTACGGCCTCATGGGTGTGTTGGCCCTGGGTCCAGTGTTGACGAAAAACAAATCCCTAGAAGCTCCTACCTGGTTAGGCTTGTTTATCGGCAGCACTGCCATGGCGATCTTCAGTGGCTACTTGTTTTACGTCATGTTTGGAGTTTTGCAAGAACCCTGTGTCCCTTGCGTGCTGTCAGCCTTTCTCAGCATGACACTGTTGGGACTGACAATCGTCGGCAACCGGTGGGAAGACATGGGGCAGTTACTGTTGCCAGGCATTTGTGTTTTGATGGTGACGGGTTTGGTCACCACGGGCATGTACGCTTATGCGGGTAACCCAGATATCTTTGCGACCGGCAATGCGCCCCAAGCGGTTACGACGGAATCTGGAGAAGCGGAAATTGCACTGGCGCAGCATTTAAAGGCGATCGGGGCAACAAAATATGGCGCTTGGTGGTGCCCTCACTGCCATGCCCAGCAAACACTGTTTGGGCAGCAGGCATTTGACTACGTTACCTATGTCGAGTGTGATGTGGAAGGCATCGACCCGCAGCCGCAAGTTTGTCAAGCTGCTGGCGTACAAAGCTACCCAACCTGGGAAATTAACGGCGAAACTTATGCCGGAGTGCAGTCTTTAGAATCTCTGGCAGAACTCTCTGGCTATTCTGGCCCACGGGAATTCATTAATTAGACTCTCCGCGTTGCTGAAGTAAACGCTTTGTCTCAAGGCAAGGAGATTTTTCATCCATCGAAGCAATGCTGTGTTACGCCGTGAGAACAACGTTTGACGTTGCGCTCACGGCGTCGTTCAAATCAATCCGATTCTTGTTTGGGTGACTGATCGTGGTGTATATAGCGGCATGCAGTCGAGTCGAGCGCACACTGTTCCCTACTCCCTATTCCCTGTTCCCTTCAAGCAAACGAACTGTACTTGACCAGACTGCACAGGGCTATAGAATACAGAGAACAAAGGTGAAGGCCCTTTTTCGGCTATGGGTTTTCGCAATTAAGGTTGTTCTGACCAATCTAGTAAATTGCTACACCATCAACGACTGTTCTCATTAACTGGGGGATGGATTTGCCCAGTTGACCCAAGCAGGACCTCAAACGGAGCGATCGCTTGGCTCAGCTAGCCATGGCGATATCACGCAGTAGTCGACGATGGGGTTGCAACAACTGTCCTGACTTCACCACCCAGGCAGGAACGAACTTTTGGGGGGCGATCAGTGCCTCTCCTTGGGCATCACGACAAGCCCAGGGTGCATCAGTTTTCTCCAAAATTGTGATGTCGGCTGGGGAACCTACTTTGAGCGTACCCAAGTCATTTTCAGCTTGTAAGACGGTGGCAGGATGGAGCGTGACTGCTGCGATCGCATCCTTGAAATCCAGGCCCAGAGCAACCAACTTCGACAAGGCTCCACACAGGCTGTAGTCGAGAGTCGTGTCGTTGTGGGGAGTAGCAAAATCGCCGTGGACATCGCTACTGATGGTGTACGGCAACAGTCCCTGCGCCATCATGCGACGGGCGATCGCAAAGCTAAAGTTGATGCCATGGCCTAAATCTAGACGGACGCCTGCTTGGATAGCGGCAACCAGAGCAGGCGAGGGATCGGAGCGATCACCCATCAGGCCATCGGGGCGGCAGCTGTAGCAATGCGCTAACAGATCGCCTGGTTTCAAATGGGGCAAAACATAGTCAATTACCTGGTCTGGGGCAGGACGATTTTCCTCAACCACAGCGAAAAGCTCGCCGGTGTGGACGTAAAGGGGAAGTTTGGCGGCATCCGCTGCTTGCCTGGCCAACTCAACAACTTGAGTGCCCCAGCGAGACAAAGCACCAGATTCACCATGGACTTTGAAGCCGCGAACCGTTTCAGGATTTTCTTGCGCGAGCTGTAATAAGGCTTCTAGGTCAACCATGTCAGGGCTGTGTAGAGCGGGAGAACCCATGCCGCCCTTGAGCGCCCCGGCTAGATTGACGGAAGGAAAACAGCGCACATCCGTTTGTGCCTGACTCACGATATTGGCTTTAAAGCCTAAAAAAGTCAGGGGGCCACAACTGCCCTGATCGACCACTGTGGTTACACCGGCATTGACCCCGACATCATCGGCCCACAACCCAAAATCGGTCACCCATTCGTAAACGTGGACATGGAGATCGATGAAACCGGGACAGACAATTTGTCCAGCGACAGACTGAGTTGCTTTAGTGATGTGGGGTGGTAGCTCGGCTGCGATCGCGGCAATTTTGCCATCCCGAATAGCGACATCGTACTGGCCATCCAGGGATTGGCTGGGATCGAGGACGTAGCCGCCAGTGAGAACGAGGTCGTAGGCTTGCATCGGGGTCATGGGTTTTGGGGGCTGGGGGGAGCTTTGGGGAAGAACGGCAGGGGAGCGTGGGGGCTTTGGGGCAAGGG
>CAZLYS010000371.1:0-5424 GCA_964563415.1 uncultured Halomicronema sp. | reverse complement strand
CAGGGTCAACGGCACCATCAGCACCAGAGCCATCATCCCAGCGACCATACCCCACTGGTGTTGCGGCAGCATAAAGCGCACCGCCGCCGGATTCCAGTTCCAACTGTGTTCGAGCATGTGAACCGTGTGAGCCAAGGCCAGCACGAAACCACTCACCCCGAGCAAACGCCGAAATCGGAGAGGCTGTGGCCAGACTTGACTCACCGGGCGGGCAATCAAAGCTAGGGCTAGGCACAAGAGCGACAGGTGGCCCGCATAATCCACCATCAAGTCGCCCGTGCGCAACAGCGTTAAAACTCCCATAAGTAGAGTGATCCAACCGCCCAGTTGAAAGAGTTGGCTACGGCGATCACGACTTAACCAAGCGCTGTAGGTTCCCAAACCCACCATCATGGGCAGGGTGCCTAAACCAAACGCCCCCATCGTCGCAGCGCCCAACAATAGAGAACTCGTTTCCGCTGCTTTAATCTGCGCTGTGTAGAGAAAGCCACAGGGAATCAAGCCCCAAGCGAGCCCCAGCCCCAGCGGCGTCCACCAACGGCGAGACTGAGCGGTCGTACTCATGGCGCGCTGCAGGCGATCGTGCAAAGCCCCTTGCAACGGGTGCAGAAACGGCAGTTGCGGTAACAAGCCGGGTGCCACCTGCCGCAAGCCCACCAAAATCAACAACGTGCCGGTCAGTAAGGCGATACCCCGCCGGAGCCCACTACCCACGCCCGCCATTTGGCCCCCAGCGACCAGCACTGAGCCGAGGCCACCAATCGCCGCCCCCACCAAAACATAACTGGCCAGCCGCCCCAGATTGAGTCTGAGGTGAAACCAAAACTGCTGCGATCGCGGGGGCGTCTCCGCCGCGTCTGCTCCTTGAGAACGAGCCGTCAGGGCAAACGCGATCGCAATCGGGCCACACATCCCGACACAATGGCCAAAGCTGCCTAAGAACCCCAAAGCAGCAACGAGGGAGAGTTCCAGCACGTCGTCTCTACCCCTCCAGCATTAAAAACTGCTCTAGAGCATCGGCCACTTTGGGGGGCCAGCGGCGGATGGTACGAATCCAGTCAAGGTCCTTGTAACGGCTATCCAAGCCCTCGACTGCCACCCACTGGCTTTCGGCCTCACCGCGCTGATTAGCCGCCCACAGCCCGGCCGTGAGGGCCGCCCGCGCATCTGGAAAGTTGGGATACTTGCGTACGATGCCTCGCAAAACAGTTAATGCTTCGTCAGCTTGATCTGCCTGATACAGCGCTAAGCCATAATTGACCCGCGCCAGGGCAAAGTTCGGATCTAAGTCTGCCGCCCTTTGATAGTCAGCGATCGCGGCCTCCCAGTCACCTTGACCCGCCTCGGCATTACCCCGATTGTTCAAGGCTCCTGCTTCTTTGGGGTCAAGGTCTAAAACGTAGTTATAGTCGGCGATCGCGGCTGTCCAATCGCTCTGCATTTCATAGGCGGCACCTCGATTGAGGTAAGCATCGACCTCATCCGGTGCTAGCAAGATTGCTTGGGTATAGTCCGCGATCGCCTCCTCCAGGTGAAACTGGCTCGCTCGCACAATCCCGCGATTGCTCCAAATTGCTGGTTCATCGGGAAGATACTCTAGTAATTGCGTCCACAGGTCTTCAGCAGCGACGTAATCGCCTTCACGACTAGTGATGAAGGCTTTTTCTCGCAGGGTAGCGATTTCTTGAATGTCAGCTTGACTCAAGTCTGCAGGCGCTGGAGCCGCCATCGCCGCAGGCACCAGCCCCAAGCCCAAACACAGGCACAGACACAAACTCCAAAAAACTTTTATCACATTTTTACGGGGCTTCAGACCACCCATAACAAAGACACCCCTACAGCCTATCGAGTCAGGTTACCGAAAGGAAATGGCCAAGCATCCCTATAGGGGAGATTATGCCGCGCAGAACCGATAATTGCCCAGGCCATGATGCACCAGAACTGTCTGAAGTCAGCGTGAACCAGTGACGCGACGCGCAATCCAGTAGGGAATCGCTCGCCGATGCTTACATGACTTACATTATTAAGTAGCTCGTTCGCCCTTATTAGCGTGACTGCGGTACCATCAGTGGTTGAAAACGCTAAATGTAGGCGATCGCGTGGCAGACTATCAACCCTCTCTGCTTTCTAACCAAGATCTCAAAGCGGCTGAGGTGTCTTGGGCGTATAACCGTTCCGCCACAGAGCACAAGCCCCTCACTGCCGCTGAATTGACGGCTTGGAAGCAGCGCCTGTGCAACTTTCAGCAGACGGTCACGCTTGATGCGGGAACAACTCAGGGCAGCCTGTTTGATCACAGTGAGACATCTCCCGCTGATGATATTGACCCATTCACGTTGCCTCAACGCAATGCCGAATTTTGGCGCGAGCAGTTCACCGATGCGGGCAATGCTGCCCTGTACTTTGTGGTCGATCATGAAGTAGACCTGTTACTCTACGTCGGCGAAACCGTTAAAGCCAACCAACGGTGGAAAGGCACCCACGATTGCAAGCGCTACATCTTAAATTACGTTTCTGCTCACCGGGCGACCCAGTTACCCGTACAGGTCAATATCGGCTTTTGGCCCTACGCCCCAGAAGATCGCCAGGCACGCCAGTCCTTAGAATCGGCCCTCATTCGCAAATGGCGATCGCCCTTTAATAAAGAAAATTGGCGTCAGTGGGCCACCCCATTCATCGGTCAAGCCGAAACTTAACCGGCCTCAGCAGCGCGGCGTTTGGCGTGAATGCTGCGCATATGTTTTTTCACAGTGTTAAGCGTGATGCACAGTTGCTCGGCCATCTGGCCGTAGGTATGGCCTTGACGGTTTAATAGCCAGACTTCTTGTTCGCGAGGGGTTAGCCCCCAAGCCCGCACTTCATGGCGCAGAATCTCCTGCGCGATTTGTTGAGAATCTTCGACCGTAATCAGAATGTAGGCAGACTGGGCAGGTTGAGGCTTGACCCAACTGGCATGGACGCCGAGGGCATGGCCTGTTTTCGTAAAAATATTGCAGTGAATTGTCCAGTTTTGCTGCGGGAAGCGCGATCGCGATGCCCGTAATATCTGACAAACAAACGCAAATTCTGGACTAATTGCCGCCTCTCCCGATCCCTCACCATCGTTAATATACGGGCCAGCACTGCTCAGGGTGCGCTTCAAATAGTCGCCGATATACAAAACCTGTCCCTGTTCAGTCAACACCATATGGTTAGCCACAAGATTAATCGAGTCGGCAATCTCGGCAAGAGTTTGAGGTGAGGAAGAGGGGACAGATTGCTCCCCGGTCGCGGCCCAGCGACTAACGCAAAGAGAGGGACTCGACGAATCACGTTTTAGAGACGTGAGCGGTAGATTCATAGCTAAATTCCTGACATTTTGTTAGCTCATTGTTGAAGCACCCAATAGACTAATCTCAATTTAATAGTTGAAACGAGCTGTTTATCAGTCTTCAAAGTCAATAACTCCTTTTCCTGAAACCATCTCTCTAAGTAATATCCAAAAACAAATAAATTCATCTTCAGATATCTATTTAAGAAAGCAAAATCTAGTCTTGAGTATCCGTATCAATGTCAAGACCAAAAGTAGCAACTGAGTCTAGACAAAACTGCAATCCACATGCCTAAACCTGTAAATCATACAATTGAGGCTTGATTTCTTGTCTAGATCGCCATGTAACCTACCTCAGAAATCAGCCATCCCTCTCTTTTTTTACCCTTTATGATCTCTATGAGTTATTGATTAATCAACACTATTGTTGAGAGAACACAACAGTAGTTGCCGTGGATAATGTGTAATAAGTAGCCGTCTTGCAAGTAATCTGGGCTCAGCATTTCAAAATCAAGTCAGGCACAAACATATTTTTCTAGTCATCGACTTTAGAGAAAAACAAATCACTGTTTACAAACGCAACGCATCATGGCTTAGAAGAGCTACGTTGACCTACTAGAAATGTCTGACACTATCTTGGTAGATTGCCAGTTTTTGCCGCTGACTGTTGTAGAAGATTCAGGTCGGTCAACTGTGGATACAATTTTGGAATTCTGCCAAGTCCCACCCCCCTCAATCGTGCAGAAAGCGCAGGTATAGCTGAGAGTGACAAGCTTCATATCTAGTCTCAGATTTTTCCTTATTCACTTCGGCTCGTCGGACTCGCGTTTGGCAAAGGTCAATAAACCGGTATTGATGGTCAGCTCAAGTCACTCTCTCATACCGGTATTGATTGTCAGCTCAAATCACTTTCTCATAAAGGAAGGATGTTCACAGACAGGCTCAGACAAATTGATCTAGTCGCCCAGTGGCCCTGATGCCTCCCTTCATTGGCATTTTGCTGACAAACTTTACAGTCCTTTAGAAAAATCGTCCTGAATTGCCGCTGTAAGACTTGTCAAAAAAAACATGCTGCAAAGGTGTGGATTATGGCTGCTGAAGTTTGCTTGTTGTTGATGCAATCAATCACCGGCGATTGCGACGCTACGACGACTGTCCCTACTGTCACGCCGCCCGCCACCGTTGCCCCCTCAGAGCGAGAAGTGGTCAGCACGAATGTCAATCGGGGGCGCAATGCGATCGCCCCTGCCGCAACGCGAACTCATCCTCAATTTGGCGACCTCTGTGAACAAGAAGACGCTAATCGCTTGGCGGTCTGTGTATTGCCTGGTGCAGCCCCAGCCAACTCACCTGCTCAAACTGCCACCGCCCCTTTGCCGGTGACGCAACCGATGCCTCTCAATTTGCCCACCGCTCAGCGCCCCATCCCCTCACCTGTCGCTCAGCCGCCGCAATTCAGCTCACCTACTGCAATAGCAGCGAATCCGGCCCCGGCAGTGCGATCGTCCAGCAGTACTTTGCGACCAAGCAATGGTTCAGAACTCTATCGTCAACGTCAGCTTGCTTTACAGTCAGGACGGTCATACACCCGCATTGCGCCGAGCGCTTATGCTAATCAGTGGCAAACGGTGAGTCAGCAACCCACATACGAAGACTGGAAACAGCTCCTCTCACAAGAGGCCCGCGCCATGGCCCGAGGCCAAGGACGCAATCGTTTGGAAGTCATTGTGGGTGACTCGTTTGGGCTGTGGTTACCGACGGAAATGCTGCCCCGCGATCGCCTGTGGCTCAATCAAAGCATTTCGGGGGATACGACTGCGGGGATCTTGCAGCGGGTCAGTACCTTTTCCAACACCCGCGCCACCACGATTCACCTAATGGCGGGCGCTAATGACCTCAAAAATGGCGTGCCCGAAGCACAGATTGTGAGTAATCTGCAGCGCACGGTGAGAATTCTGCAGCGGCAGCATCCCCAAGCTCGCATCGTGGTCTATTCTGTACTGCCTACTCGCCGCGCTGAGATTGGCAACGATCGCGTGCGATCGCTCAATGCCCAACTGGCGCGAATGACTCAGCAACGCGCTGTCGAATATCGGGATCTACATCCTTCTTTC